>JAEDMN010000289.1 GCA_016302985.1 Kiritimatiellia bacterium
ATTCCAGCACGACCACGGGCCGCATCGAGATCGCCGAAGGCGTGCTGAAGCTGGGTGTGCGCGGCAACTGGGACACGCCGGCCACGGCTTCCGCGCTGGGAGACCTCTCGTACTCCAACCGCGTCGCGCTGGTCCTTTCCGGCGGCACGCTCGAGTTCACGGCCAGCGACACGCTCGGACAGGCCGCCTGCGTGAACTACGCGACGTTCGTCGTCTCCAACGGTACGCTGCGCTCGTTGAACCAGAGCGCGGACAATCTGACTGGCTGGGCGAACTCGCTGCCGTTCCTGGAGCTCTACGACGCGAAGTTCGACATCTTCGGTGGTCTCAGTACCGGCAACTTCAACGCACCCTACGGCACGTTCATCTTCGCGCAGCGCGTGAAGTGGGACGGCACGAAGCCGTACGACGTCCAGCCGCGCGGCGACTCCTGCTGCTTCTGCCTCGGCCACCAGGACGATTCCTACCTTGTCGTCGAGGGCGCGCAGACGAACCTCCACGGCAAATGCGAGTTCCAGGTTGCGGACATCACCGGCGACGCCGCACCCGACGTCACGATTGGCGTCACGCTCAAGACGCAGGCGACGTGGGGTGGCTACAACAGCATCCGCTTCGGCTCGACCCACTTCTGGACCGGCCTGCTGAAGACGGGGCCGGGCACGCTCCGGTTGAACGGCACGGGCTCCCTGGGCGGCCGCGGCGGCAACTACTGGTATACCGAGGCGACGCGCGTGAACGGCGGCGTGCTGCTCGTCGATTCGCAGGCGTTCCAGTCCACCAATGTCATCGTGCAGATGGACGCCTTCCTGGGCGGCACGGGCACGGTGAAGCGCGCGACGCTCGAGCCGGGCGCCGGCTTCACCGCGGCGCCGGGCCAGACGCGCGCGCTGAACCTGCAGGCCGTCGAGCTGCCCGCCGACAAGGTGGTCCGCCTCGACCTTCCGTGCACGGACGACCTCGCCGACGTGAAGACGCTGCGCGTGCCGGTCGTCACCGCCGCCGGCCTCGAGCAGGCGAAGTGGTCCTGCACGGTCAACGGCGGAGCGGCGCCGAAGGGCTACCGCGTGAACGCGGTCGTCTCGGGTGGCGTGGTCTACGCGTCCTACTCCCCGGCCGGCATGGCGATCATCATTCGATAAAGGTCTACACCTGGAGCGTCTTCCAGGACGTGCCCGGTCTTGCGGCGGCGAACGGACGAGGACCGGCCGCTAGAAGGGCTCGGCTGAAATATGCTATAATGACCGACCGTTATTTGAAGGAGAGTAGGATTCATGTCAGATAAACGCCGCATCGTCGTCACGTCCGCGCTTCCGTACGCGAACGGGGACATTCATCTTGGTCACCTGGTCGAGTACCTCCAGACCGATTTCTGGGTCCGGTTCCAGAAGATGCGCGGCAACGACTGCCTCTACATCTGCGCGGACGACACGCACGGCACGCCGATTATGATCCGCGCGAACAAGGAGGGCATTACGCCCGAGGAGCTGATTGCGCGCAGCCATGCGACCCACCTGAAGGACTTCACGGACTTCGAGGTCTCCTTCGACAACTACTACTCGACGAACTCGCCCGAGAACAAGGCGCTTTCCGAGCAGTTCTTCGCCGCGATGCAGAAGTCGGGCGGCGTCACGACGCGCACGACGCCGCAGCTCTACTGCGAGCACTGCAGGATGTTCCTGCCGGACCGCTTCGTGAAGGGCGTCTGCCCGAAGTGCGGCGCCGAGGGCCAGTTCGGCGACAGCTGCGACAAGTGCGGCAGCACATACGCGGCCGAGGAGCTCGGGAATCCCGTCTGCACGACCTGCGGCGGCACGCCCGTCGTCAAGGACAGCGAACACCTCTACTTCGAGCTTGAGCCGCAGCACGACTACCTGCGCCAGTGGATCCCGGAGCATACGACGAGCGACGTCTCGAACAAGCTGCTCGAGTGGTTCAACGAGCCCCTGCGCGGCTGGTGCATCTCCCGCGCGGCGCCGTATTTCGGCTTCCAGATCCCGGGTTATCCGGACAAGTACTTCTATGTCTGGGTGGACGCGCCGATCGGCTACCTCGCCTCGCTGCAGAACTGGTGCGAGAAGAACGGGCAGAAGTTCGAGGACTGGTGGCAGAACCCGCAGGCCGAGCGCTACCACTTCATCGGCAAGGACATCATCCGCTTCCACTGCCTCTTCTGGCCGGGCATGCTGCATGCCGCCGGATTCGAGCAGCCGAACAAGATCTTCGTCCACGGCTTCCTCACGGTCAACGGCGAGAAGATGTCCAAGTCCAAGGGCACGTTCGTCAACGCCCGCACGTACCTCGACCATTTGCCCGCGTCCGCGCTGCGCTACTACTACGCGTGCAAGCTCGGCGGCACGACGGACGACATGGACCTCAACCTGACGGACTTCGTCCAGCGCGTGAACGGCGACATGGTCGGCAAGGTCACGAATCTCGCCTCCCGCGGCGCCCAGATGCTGAACAAGAACCTCGAGGGCCGCATGGGCGCGCTCGACGAGGAGGGCCGCAAGCTCGTGGAGTTCGCGCGGAGCCGCGCCGAAGTCATCGCCCAGCACTACGAGGACCGCCGCTTCTCGCAGGTTCCCGTTGAGATCACGAAGATCGCCGACGCCGCGAACGAGTACTTCGACGCGCGCGCGCCGTGGAAGACCGTCAAGGATCCGAATGGAGCCGAGACGACGCGCACGACGCTGACCACGGTCCTGAACGTCTTCCGCATCCTCGCGATCTACCTCAAGCCGATTCTCCCCGCGTACGCGGACAAGGTCGCGGCGCTCTTCGGCGAGGCGTCCTATTCCTGGGACGACGCGCAGAAGACGGTCGAGAACGTCACGATTGGCGCCTACGCGTATCTCGCCACGCGCATCGACGCGAAGCAGGTCGAGGCGATGGTCGAGAAGGCCAAGGTCAAGCCGGCGGACTCCGGCGAGGTCGCGCACGAGAGCCGTGCCTCGAAGAACAAGGACAAGAAGACGGCCGCCGCCCCCGCGGCCGCGCCGGCCGGCGACCAGCCCCCGCTGAAGGACGAGATCAAGTTCGACGACTTCGAGAAGATCGACTTCCGCATCGGCAAGGTGCTCGCCTGCGAGATCGTCCCCAAGAGCTCCAAGCTCCTGAAGTTCGAGCTCGACTGCGGCGCGCTTGGGAAGCGGACGATCTTCAGCGGCATCCGCGGTGCGTACCCGGATCCGTCCGCGATGGTCGGCAAGGAGGTTCTGTTCGTCGCGAACCTCGCGCCGCGCAAGATGAGCGTGGGCGTCTCGGAGGGCATGATTCTCTTCGCGGGCGAACCCGGGACGAACGGCGGCGTGCTGTCGCCGCTCGCCGAAGCGGGCGCGGGCACCCCCGCGACATGATTCCCGTGGCAGGGGGCGATGTCCGATCTCCCCGAAGCGACAAATGGTAGGGGGCGATGTCCCATCGCCCCGCGGCGACAGATG
>JAEDMN010000290.1 GCA_016302985.1 Kiritimatiellia bacterium
TCTTCGGCGCGAAGTACGGCGACCAGGTGTCGCTCTACTCGATCGGCGACATCTCCAAGGAGATCTGCTGCGGCCCCCACGTGGCGAACACGAAGGAGCTCGGCGGCTTCAAGATCAAGAAGGAGGAGGCCTCCTCCGCCGGCGTCCGCCGCATCAAGGCGGTCGTCACCAACCTCAGCGCCGAGTGAGGCTTCCCGCTGGTCGCCGATGTCGGAATGGTCCGGAGCCGGACGCCTACACCGACGTCACGAAGTCGTCGACGAGGCCGGCCATGACGGATTGCGCCGCCTTCGAGGCCGCCATGACCTCCTCATGGCAGAGGGGCTTCGGCGAGATGCCGGCGGCGAGGTTCGAGACGAGCGTGAGCCCGGCGACCTCGAGGCCGCAGGCGTGGGCGAAGACGGCCTCGGGGACCGTGCTCATGCCGACGACGTCCGCGCCCATGTGTCCGTACATGTGGATCTCCGCGGGTGTCTCGAAGACGGGGCCGGACGTGAAGGCGTAGACGCCCTCCATGACGCGCAGGCCGCGCTTCGCCGCGGCCGCGTGCAGGACGTCCCGCAGACGCGGCGTGTAGACCTCGGTCATGTCCGGGAAGCGCGCGCCCCAGGCGGGGTTGTGCGGACCGATCAGCGGGTTGATGCCGACGGTGTTGACGTGGTCGCGCAGGATGACGAAGTCCCCCGCGTGCAGCGCGGGGTTGAGCCCGCCCGCCGCGTTGGTGAGCAGGATCCGCTTCCCGCCCATGCGCCGCACGAGCTCGACGGGCAGCACGACGCACGCCCAGCCGACGCCCTCGTACCAGTGGCGGCGGCCGCAGAAGGCGGCGATCCGCTTCCCGGCGCGCTCGTAGAGCAGGAACTCGCCGGCGTGGCCGGGCACCGTCGCGGCGCCGAACCCGGGGATGTCCGCGTACGAGAGGCGCAGCAGGGGGCGGTCGACCTGCAGGGCGTCGCCCCAGCCGCTGCCCAGCACGATCGCGAGGTCGGGGGCCTGCTCGAAGCAGACGGCGGGCAGCGCGGCCGCCACCTTGTCAAAGAACGTCGCGTCCATTCCACGTCTCCTTCCCCTTGAGCACGGTGAGCACGGGCCAGGCGGCGAAGCGCCGGGCGGTGAACGGCTGGTTCGTCGATTTCGTCCGGAACGACGCGGGGTCGACCGCCTTGTTCGCCTGCAGGTCGAGGACGGTGAAGCTGTCGGCATCGACCGTTTCGTGGATGAGGGCGGCGGGGCCGGTCGTCCAGCGTGCGGCCCAGTCGGCCGGCGACATGCCTTCCTGCCGGACCATCACGTGCCAGGTGATGGCGGCGGCGGTCTCGAGGCCGACGATGCCGTTGGCGGACGTGCGGAAGCCGGCCATCTTCTTCGCGGCCGGGTGCGGGGCGTGGTCCGTGGCGAAGATGCCGAGCGTGCCGTCCTTGACCGCCGCGCGGATCGCGGCGACGTCCTCGGGCGACCCGAGCGGCGGCGCCATCTTCCAGTTCGCGTCGTCCGCGGGGATGTCCTCGCAGGAGAGCAGCAGGTGGTGCGGGGTCGCCTCGCCGGTGACGGGCAGGCCCTCGCGCTGCGCGGCGGCGATGAGCTCGACCGTGCCGGCGCAGGAGATGTGCTGGATGTGGAGGGCGCAGCCGGTGACGCGGCAGATCGCGATGTCGCGCTTCACCGCCTCCGTCTCGGCCGCGGGCGGCATGACGGGCAGGTTGAACTGGCGCGCGACGGGGCAGTCGCGCATCACGCCGCCGGCGAGCAGGGCGGGCACGACCGCGTGCTGCATGACGGGCTTGCCGAGCTTCGCGGCGCGGCGCATCGCCTCCTCCATCACGTGCGCGTCGTCGACGAACGTCCCGTCGTCCGTGAACGCGACGGCGCCGGCCGCCGCAAGCGCCTCGAGGTCCGCGACCTCCTTGCCGAGCCGCCCCTTCGAGATGCAGGCGGAGGGGGCGATGCGCACGGGCAGGGACGCATCGTCGATCTGCTCGCGCAGCCAGGCGGGACTGTCCCCGGCGGGCGTCGTGTTCGGCATCGTGGTGACGCAGGTGAAACCGCCGGCCGCCGCCGCGGCCGCGCCGGAGCGGCGGTCTTCGGCCTCGGTCATGCCGGGGTCGCGGAAATGGACGTGGACGTCGCGGAGGCCGCCCGGCACGACGAAGTAGCGGGAGGCGTCCGAATAGGGTTTGAGGAGATCTTCGAACATGCCGCTATGATACCACATTTCGCACCGGCCTGGACCTTCGTGCCCCGCGAATGATGTCCGAAATACCCGCTTGTTGCGGGGATCTCTAAATGCTATAATGACTTTGTCGCGGGGGCCTGGCGGTTCCTGCGCGCAGACATAGTTCGCGAACTGACGGATCTGGATTGAACCGGACGTCCACCCGTGGGCGATTTGACGTTTTTGCATCACGCAACACGTCGTTCCGTAGGAAACTACCACTTTGAACAGAACCTGGAACGGCATGGAAGCGGGGCGCGCCATTTGGCGCATGCCTTTCTTCCTGCATTCCAGGTTTGGCCTGTGGTAGGGCTTCTGCGGAGTGTGGAGAGAGGCATGCGCCTCTTTTTTTCATTCGCGCCACGTGGCCGGGCCCGCCCGTGGCGCCCCTGCTCAGCCGTTGCGCGGGTTGGACGGCGGAAGATTTCCCGCGATGCGCTTGAAGAGTTCCTCCGGCGTCCGGCCGGACTGCAGGATCTGCGCGGCGCCACGCGACGCGAAGCCGGTCTCCCGTGCGTGTTCGATGAACGCAAGCAGGTGGTCGTAGTAGCCGTCGACGTTCAGCACGCCGACCGGCTTCCGGTGGCCGCCGGACTTCATCCGCCGGCGTGCGAGCGCATCCGAAAGTTCGTCCAGCGTGCCCAGCGCGCCGGGAAGGGCGACGATTGCGTCGCCCCGCTCGATCAGAATCCGCTTCCGCTCGGCGAGCGATGGCGCGACGACGAGCTCCGTCAGGCCGGGATGCGCGATCTCCGACGGCAGACTGGAGGTGAACACGCCGACCACGCGGCCGCCCGCCGCCAGGACCGTGTCCGCAAGCAGCTTCATCGTGCCGACGTTGGAGCCGCCGTAGACGAGCGTCATGTCGTGTGCGGTCAGAAAGCGCGCGAACGCGGTCACCGCGTCGTCGAACACGGAGTTGGCGGCGGACTGCGCGCCCAGGAACACGGTCACGGCCCTGATTCGCGCGAACTTTCCGCCTGTCTTTTCGTCGTTCATGTCTTTCGTCTCCCTATCCCGCCCTTTTCCACAGGCGCTTCAACCATTTGGATTTCGTCCGTACCGTAATCTCAAGCCCGTATCTCTTCCTCCAGTCGGCGAGCGTCGTCGCCTCCTCCACCTGCTCCGGGTCCACGTAGGCATCGATCCGGTCCAGCAGCGCGCTCCGGCTCGCAGGCGGCTCCCTCATGACCTCCAGGTA
>JAEDMN010000051.1 GCA_016302985.1 Kiritimatiellia bacterium
CAGGCGGCCGGCCAGCGCCACGGCGGCCACGCAGAACATCGGAGATTTCATGTCCCGCGGTCTACCAAACCGCCCCTACGTGTTGGGGCCGCAGGCCAGGAGCTGGTGGAGCGCGGCGAGCTGGGGCGGGTCGCCGATGGCGCTCACGACGTCGCCGGGTTCGAAGCACCAGGTCGGTCCCGGGTTGCGGAACGTCTCGCCGGCGCGGACGACGCCGACGACGCTCGCGCCCGTCTTCGCGCGGATGTCGAGGGAGCGGATCGTCTCGCCCACCGCGGGAGAGCCGGGCTCGATCTCGAGGCGCCGGTAGAAGTCCGTCGGCACGGAGACCGTCAGCGCCACGGGGCGCTTCGCCTTCTGGGCCCGGCGCTTCTCCGCCGCCACGGCCCGCTGGAAGCGGTAGCTCGCGACGCGGCCCATGCGCTTGAAGCGCTTCCAGCCGAAGACGCCGACACCCGCCAGGACCGCCAGCACGGCGACGCGCGCCAGGAACGGATCGGGAAGGAGATGCACGTTGAGCATCACGATCTCGGCGAACGCCAGCACGAGGACGGCCGCCATCACCGCCCAGGCGACGAGCTGCCGGACCGCGTGCTGCCACTTCCTCACCTTCCGCGCGCCGCCCGTGAGCACCTGGCCGACGTCGCGGCCAAGCGACTGCGCGAGCCCGGCCATCGGCGCGAGCAGGGAGAGGCAGACGAGGTTGCCCGCGAAGCAGAAGAAGATCTTCTTGTGCGACTCGAGGAACGTCGAGAACTTCGTGTAGTCCTGCGCGTCCAGCACCGAAACGAGGACGCCGACGCAGAGGTTGAGCGCGCCCAGGACGACGAGCCAGACCACGCGGCTGCGCAGGTGCTGCTGCAGCTGGGACGGCACCGCGGCCGTCCGGAAACGCTCCAGCCAGTCCCGGTAGGCCGCGAGACCGCCCCGCACCGGCGCGGGCAGGTGGCCCTCCAGCCAGTCCCCGACCGGATCGGACATCCGCAGCATGACCGGATTGAGGCAGGTCGTGATCAGCGACACGCCGACGACGATCTGGTACATCGGGCTGGCCGAATCGCCGGTGAGGCCGACGTACATGAGCGCGACCATGTATGCGAACTCGCCGATCTGCGCGAGTCCGAACCCGGTCTGGACCGCATCCTTGACCTTCTGCCCGGTGAGGAGGGACATCGTGAAGCAGTTGAAGCCCTTCCCGCACAGCACGAGCAGCGAGAGCCCGAGAATCGCGGGCAGGTGACGAAGGCACGCCATCGGATCGACGAGCAGGCCGATGGTCACGAAGAACATGGCCGCGAACATGTTCCGCAGCGGCGCCGCAAGTTCGTGCAGACGCTGGTGGACGTCGCTCGATGCGCCGAGGATGCCGACGAGGAAGGCGCCCATCGCGAGCGAGTAGTCGAACTTGAACGCGACGAAGGAGACGAGGAAGCAGCATCCGAGCAGCGTCAGCAGCAGCGTCTCGTCGTCCTTCATCGCCGCGACGCGGTTGAGGAGGCGCGGCACGTAGACGAGGCCGAACACGAGCACGCCGACGAAGAAGACGCCCAGCCCCCCGAGGGACAGCGCCACGGCGCCCGCGCTCATGCCGTCGCCGTGCGCCACGCCCGTGATCAGCGCGATGACCGCGACGCAGAAGATGTCCTCGCAGATCGTCGAGCCGAAGATGTAGCGCACGAACGGGCGTCCACCCCACTTCATCTCCTCGATCGTCTTCGCGAGCAGCGTGGTCGCCGAGTCGCAGATGGCCGCGCCCAGGAAGAGGCTCGGCACCGCGCCCCAGCCCAGGAAGTGGCAGCCGACCGTGTAGCCGAACCAGATCATCATCACCGTGTCGAACAGCGCGGTCGGCACGGCGACGTGCTTGACCTTCTTCATCTCCCCCGCGCTGAACTCGAGTCCGAGCGTGAACATGAGGAACACGATGCCGAGCTGGCCGATCGTGTTGATGGACTTGGGGTCCACGAGGAAGCTGCCGCCCCAGGTGTGCTCGCTCATGAGCACGCCTGCCAGGATGTAGCCGAGCACCTTCGGCAGGCGGAAGCGGGCGAAGACGACCGAGACGACGCCCACCGCGGCCATCATGACCGCCAGATCCTGGAAAAACGCGCCCTCGTTCATCCTTTCCCCGCCGTCTCCTAGCGGCTCAGCAGCCGGACGGGACCGCGCAGGCCCGACGGCTGCAGCGTGTCGGAGGTGCAGTAGCCGGAGTAGACCGTCGGCTTCTGCTCCCACGGTTTCTTCGGATCACCCTTCCGCGGCACGTTCCAGTAGCGCAGCGTGCTCTTCGTCACCCGCTCCGATTCCGACAGGAAGCAGTCGCCCAGCAGGCGGTTGTGCCAGTTGTTCGTCACCTCGACGACGACCGCGTTCTCGCCCTCCCGGAACTTCGCCGGGACCTCCCACGGCGCGCACCAGACGACGCCGCAGTCGGTGCCGTTCACGTACACGCGCGCCGTGCCGCTCGGCAGTTCGCCGATGGAAACCGTGTTGAGGGCGATGGCCTCGACCTTCGACAGCGTCACCTTCTGGCTGTAGCTCGCCGTGCCGGCGAAGTAGCGGAGCGACGTGCCGGCGGCCTGACCGTCCACGCCGAACGTGGTGAAGTCGCGCAGCTCCGCCATCGTCACAGGCGCCGGCGGCTGCGCCGTCACGCCCGCGGGGAAGCGGAACAGCACCTGCCAGGGTCCCGTCAGACCGACCGGGTCCGCGTGGCTTCCCAGGGTACGGAGCCTGGTCTTCCCCGGAACGGGGGGACGGAAGACGACGAAGACCGAACCGTCCTTCGGCAGGTCGAGGGCGATTCGCTCGCGCCCGTCGCGCGTCGGCACCGCCGCGGCGTCCCGGCGCGCGCCGGTGACGGGATCCCACAGTTCGGCGTCACGCATACCCGCGACGCGGAACGTCGCGTCGAAGCGCCCGTCGCCCGTCACGAAGTAGATGTCGGTGTCCGTCGCGTCGATGCGGCGATGCGCCGCCGTCGCGCGCGGACAGCCCTTCGTGCCGGGCGTCGCCTCGAAGTCGGGCAGCAGGCCGGGCACGGGCGAGGCGCCCTTCACGTCCTTCCCCGCGACGACGGGCACGCCCGCCGCCTTGAACGCCTCGATCTTCGCGAGCACGGCCGGATCGAGCGGCTCGGCCGGGAACTCGGGGTCGACGACGAGCGCGCCGTAGGAGACGCCCTCCGGCAGCATGAGCCGCCGGTCCTTCACCGCCACGCGCGTCAGCAGCACCTCGTCGTTGAGGATATCGTACGTGTAGCCGGCGGGCAGGACCGTCTTCGAGGAATCATACGGCTTGTCGCGGTAGCGGCCCCAGTGCTGGTAGGGACGGTCCCCGGCATACACGGCGTAGTCCTCGACGGGACGTCCCTGCTGCAGCAGCCACTGGCAGCGGCCGAGGTAGCGGATGTACGCCTCCAGGTCGCGGTGCCAGGTCACGTTGCGGTTGATGTGCGACCCCGCGAAGTACTCCGCGCCGGGAATGCCGAACTTCTTCGGCGAGCACGTGAACGTGTGCCACACGAAGTGGTTGACGCCGTCCGCGAAGGCCTGGTCGCCCAGCTGCTTCAGGAAGGCCGGGTCCACGGACCAGTGGCGGATCATGTGGGTGAACGCCTCGGCGGACGCGCGCGGATAGCCGTAGGCGTGGGCGGTCGCGACGGCCGCGCGCGTGTGGAAGCGTCCCGCGGCGTTCCCGCGGTTCTCGCGGCCGAACGGCCAGAACTCGCCCTGCGGCAGGTCGTTGACCGAGAGGTACTTCAGCTGGTCCGCCTCGCGGAAGACGGCGGGGGTGCGCTGCCACGGGCCGCCGCTCTCGGAATACCAGTCGATGCCGCACGCATGGGAGAGGTCGCGCATCGTGCCGTAGAAGTTCTCGCGGAACATGTCGTTGCGCGCGCGGCGGTAGGCCCGCAGGAACGTCTCGTTCGCCGCCTTGTCGGCGAGCTGGAAACCGGCCAGCAGCGGCAGGTCGGCGAGGATGTCGCGCTGCGCGTGCTTCCGGAACTCGTTCACGAAGTCGCCCGTCCAGGTCGGCATCGTGCCCTCCCAGGAGACGGAATAGAGCGCGGCGAGCGTGCGGTCGCGTCCGACGAGGCCCGGGATCTTCTTCTGGATTTCGCCCTGGAAGCGCTGGTAGTGTCCCGTGACCGCCCTGGGGTCGAGCACGTCCACGTCGTGCTCGTGGCCCGGCAGCACCGCATGGCCGAAGCGGACGAGCACGCGCTTCGCGCCGGGCGTCCCGGGCCGCGCGAGGGTCCGCGGCTTCACGTCCCGCCCGTCGAGGCGCTTCCCGCTCGAGGCGCTCATCGTGTAGACGCCGTCGCCCCCGTTGAACCAGGCGCCGTCGACCGGGACGTCGTCGCCCGTGTACCAGACCTCCTGCACGGCGATGTCGTGGTAGAAGTCCATCCCCTCCGCCGGCAGCTTCGCCGCCGCGGCGTCCTCGGGACGGTAGTAGCGGCAGACGAGGCGCTTCGGGGCGTCCGCGCCGACTTCCCACGGACCGTCCAGCTTGCCGCCGGACGAACTCATGTTCATCGTGAACCTGAGCCCGAGGCGCGCGGCCTCCCGGATCGCGTGGACCACGTACTCCTGCCATTCGGGGCTCATGAAGCCGATTTCCGGCTTCGGGTTCACGACGTGGTCTTCGTCGTCCCAGTAGCCGCGGGAGTCGAACATCAGGAGGCCGCCGAACCCGAGGCGCTTCATCGCCTCGAGGTCCGCGGTGATCGTCTCCTTGTCGACGTGGCCGTTGACCCACCACCAGTAGCACCAGGGGCGGTTCGCCATCGGCACATTCGCGAAGCCGTCCTCGAGCGCGCCACCGAAGGCGCAGGCCGCCAGCGCGAGCGCGCCGGCCAGAAGCAGTCGTTTCATGGATTCCTCCTCGCGGCGCGACGGGACGTCGCGCCCTACCAATTGCGACAGGTCATGTCGCGCCCTACCAATTGCGACAGGTCATGTCGCGCCCTACCAATTGCGACAGGTCATGTCGCGCCCTACCTGTGGTTACTTCGCCGGCGTCACGACGACGGTCTCGATGCCGAGCGCACGGCCGAGCTTGACGAGTTCCGCGGCGTGGTGGCCGATGCCGAGCGCGAAGTGGTGCGTCGGACCCTCCAGCGTCCAGTTCCGGAGGAACGTGCGGACGTCGGGCAGGAACTTGCCGTGCGTGTTCGTGTTGCCCGTCGGCGGAATCGGGCCGGCGAGGGACTCGCCCTCGGCGACGATGAACTTGAACGTGCCGTCCTTCTTGAGGCCGAGGGACATCATCGTGATCGGCCCCTCCTTGATGTTGAACTCCACGCCCGCGCCCTTCCCGGGCTTGCCGTGGTACTTCTTGAGCGAGCGGAGGACCGGCTTCTTCGCGGCGATGTTCAGGTGGTGCGGACCGTCGTGGCCGACGAGCACCGTGTCGCGCTCGAAGTCGATCGGATGGAACTCGGCGAAGCTGCCGCCGATGTCGAGGCGGTCGAAGATCATCATCGCGACGCAGTTCTTGAGGTCGAACTCGCCGCACATCGGGAAGCCGGCCGCGGTGAGCAGCGAGTTGCCGACGATGAAGTTCGTCACCAGTTCGCGCGTCAGGGAGCCGGGCTCGCCCTCGTAGTAGTAGGCGAAGCCGTCGAGCTCGCGCTTCTGGATGAACTTCTCGAGCGCGACCGCGGCCTTCGCGGCGACGTCGAGGTCCTTGGCCGTCAGCTTCTCGGTCCAGGGGTCGGAGACCGGGTCCGGCGTGTCGAAGAAGCCGAGGATGCGGGTCTTCATCGCCTCGACCTCCGCCGCCTCGGGCGCACGGTAGAACGGCAGGATCTCGTCCGGCTCGCAGAGCGCGACGTGGCAGCCGAAGGTGCGGCAGACCGCGGTCGGATCGACCTGCATGTCGTACATCGCCTCGAGCACGTGGCCCATCAGGCCGAAGCGGGCGCGGCGCAGGTCGTGGAGGACGTGCGAGACGGCGCACCACTGGCGCACCTCCTCGTCCGCCTTCGCGTCGCCGTTCAGAAGGCCGATGATGACGTCCGCCACGGGACGCCCGTAGCGCTCGGCGACGCCCGTGAACTCGGGCACGGAGCAGAGGTCGTCGTTGTAGAGCTGCCTGTAGATCGTCGCGTGCTCGTAGTCGAGGCGCTTGTCGGGCTGCAGGGCGACGAGCACGATCGGCACGTTCAGTTCGCGGACGAACGGCGCGAACGTCGAGCTCGTCGCGTACGTCACCATGTCCACGAAGAGCAGGTCGAGGTCCGCGGCCTTCATCGCGGCGATCATGCCGTGCGCCTTCTGCGGATTGTCGGACATGCCGAAGCGGCTCACCTTCACCTGGTGCGCCTCGATCTTCTTCACGAAGACGTCTTCCTTCTTCATCATGTCCTCGAGCAGGCCCGGGCACTGCTTCCAGTACGTGTCGAGGCCCACGCTCACCACGCCGACGTTCGCCGCCAGCGGTTTCCGCCGCGCGACCCGCGGACCGTCCGCGAACACCGACACCGCCGTCAGAACGGCGCAAACGACCAGAACCAGTCTTCTCATTGCATGCTCCCTGTTGAAATCCAGAGGCCCATTCTAGCACAAATCGACGGCCGCGACGCGAACATCACGGACGCACGGCGATCTCGTGGACGCCGGACCGTCGCGTCATCGGGCTACCTCACGAGCAGCACGAGCCCGCCGGCGGACAGCGTGACCTCCCCGGACGCCGCGTTTGCGCGGACCTTCCAGTTGGCCGGGATCTTCGCCGCGGCGGCGAAGGCATCCGCGCCGACGACGTTGTCCGCGCCCGCCGGGAACGTCGCCAGCACGTAGCGCGATCCGGGCTTGAGCGCGGACGCATCCGCGAGCTCGAGGCGCAGGCCGGCGAGGTCGAGCGCACCGGACGCGCAGACGATCCGGTCGCAGGCGCCCGTCGCATCCGCGTCAACGACGAGGCGCCCCCGCAGGTGGGTGCGCCCGTCGAGCGCGAGCGTGCCGATCACGCCCTTCCCGCCCGGGTAGATGCCGTCGGCGACGGCCAGCGTGCCGTTGACGAGCGCACCCGCAAGGTCCACGGTTCCGACGGACGCCTCGCTGCCGGCGAGATCGAGCGTCGCGCCCGCGGCGACGGACACGCTGCAGCCCGCCGGCAGCGAGGTTCCGAACCCCGCCAGCTCGAGTTCCGGCAGCGCGTCCGGTCCCGCCACCGCGCTTGCCGTCAGCTGCGCCTCGGTGAGGGCGGCGTTCCAGATGCGAACCTCGTCGTACGACGCCGCGGCGTCCTTGTCGTTGCTGTTGAGGGAGTGTCCGAGGCAGGCGTACGCGAGGTTCTGCGTCAGCGGCGACCAACCCGCCGTCGTCGTGAACGCGAACTTCTTCGCCGTCGCGCCCGTGGCGGCATCCTGCTTGTAGACGGCGACGTCCCACAGCCCGTCCGCGCGTTTCGAGAAGGTCAGCGCGACGTGCCACCACGTGCCGAGCGAGAACGGGTAGAGCTGCTCGCGCCAGTCGTGGCCGCCGTTGGACTTCTTGATGCACGTGTCGTCCGAGTTGATGTCCGTGCCCGCCGTCCAGGCCATCAGGATCGAGTCGGTCGGGGACGAGCCGAACTCGAACACGCGGCTCCAGGAGTAGATCTGGTCCTGGCGCGCCCAGAGCTCGAGCGTCACGCCGGCTCCGGTCTTCGGAAAGACGTCCGCGCCCAGGTCGACGAAGCCCGCGCCCCAGTTGCCGCCGGGCAGCTTCACCGCGTCGTTCTCGAAGACCACGTTGCCGGACGGCGTCGCGGTCTTGCCACCGACCGAGTCGGCGTAGTCCCCGTTGAAGCTCCAGCGGTGCGTCAGCGCGGACGAGCCGGCGACGAGCGTGCCGGCCTCGACGGCGAGGGAGCCCGCCCAGTCGCTCCCGGCCGCGCTCAGCGCGAGCGTGCCGGCGCCGGTCTTGCGGACGAGCGGCCCCCTCAGGTCGGAGTCCGGGCCCAGCTGCGCGCTCGCCGTCAGCTCCGCCTCGCTGAGGGCCGTGTTCCAGATGCGGACTTCGTTGTAGTCCGCGCAGGCGTCGGCGTCCGCGTCCGGGTTGAAGGAGCGGCCGATGTAGCAGTGGGCCTGTCCCTGCGTCGCGGGCGACCAGTCCGTCGTCGTCGTGAATGCGTGCTTCCGGAGCGTCGCGCCCGTCTGCGCGTCCTGCTTGTAGACGGCGCCGTCCCACTTGCCGTCCGCGCGCCGCTTCAGCGTCAGCGCGATGTGGAACTCCGTGTTCAGCGTGTAGGGCGCGAGCTTCGCGCGCATGTCGCCGTTGCCGGATTTCTTGATGCAGACGTCGTCGTCGTTCAGCGACATGCCGGCCGTCCAGGCCATCAGCAGCGCGTCGTTGGCGTTCGAGCAGAAGTCGAGGACACGCGACCAGGCCTGCACGCCCCGCTGCGTCGCCCAGACCTCGATCGTCACGCCGTCCGAATCGGCCGGCAGCATGTTCGCGCCCAGGTCGACGGCGCCCGCCCTCTTGCCGCCCGGCAGGGAGACCTGCTTCCCGTCCTTGAAGGAATAGCCGTCGAGGCCCGTGGCCGTCGCCCCGCCCACCGAGTCGGCGAAGTCGCCGTTGAAGCTCCAGCGGTGGACGACATTCGTCGCGGGCAGGCGTGCGGACACCGTGCCGCGGAGGGGCGAGGCGATCTCGACCGAGCGTCCCGCCGTGTCGAACGTCACGCCCTTCCCGCCGACCGTGAATTCGGTCAGGCCGCCGATGAACGTCGGATGCGCGGCCGTCGTCGGGTACGCCGCGCGGATCGTGCCGCCGTCGACGCGCAGGGCCCGGTGGTTCGCGCCCGGCAGAGAGCCGCCGTTGATCCAGCCGACGTTCAGCACGCCGCCCGGCGCGACCTCGACATCGCCCCAGGAGTTGACGTTGCCGTTCATGGCCGTGCCGCCGACGAGGAGTCCGCGCGCCGTCACCGCGCCCGCGCCGCCGACCTTCAGCGTGCCGTGGCCGTCCTCGCCGACGATCAGGTACCTGCCCGCATCCGCCTGCGTGAAGGCGCCGTCCGCGACCTCGAGCGTGCCCGTCGCGCCGTTGTAGCGGCCGACGGACGGCCAGCCCATCACCGAGGCCGTGGCGCCGCCCGTGAGCGTCATCGCGTCTCCCGCGGGCGAGGCGCACGCGCCAACCTGGAAGTCGCAGGCCGCGTTCCCGCTCGTCAGCGAACCGCCGTCGAGCACGAGGGACGAACCGACGCGGGAGCCGCGCGTGTTGGAGCCGAGCATCCAGTGGCCGAGCCCCGTGCCGGCAAGGCCCGTGATCGTGCAGTTCTCGAAGCGGGCCGTGCCGTAGCAGACGTCGATGCGGCCCAGCGCGAACGTCGCGTCCTTCGCCGTCAGCGAACAGGACTGCTGCTCCCAATAGCCGAGACGCAGCGTCTTCGCCTGGACGGCCGCATCCCGGATGTCGACGGTCTGCGCGGTGGCGTCGCTCCACCAGCCGAGCGCGATCTCGTTCTGCGCCGTGAGCGAGCCGCCCCGCACCTCGGCCGCGTCGCCCGCGAACTCCACGCGCGCGGCGGAGACCGCCGTGTTCGTCAGCAGCAGGCTGCCGGCACTGTGCACGAGCACGTCCGACAGGGCGTTCTCGCCGCCGTCGAACACCGTCGCGCCCTCTGTGGACGCGAAACGGCCGAAGACATTGCGCGCCTGTGCCGTGACCTTCAGCATGCCGGGACCGGTCTTCGTGAGAACGGAGCCGCCCGCCGTATCCGAGACGGCGCCGGACAGCGTGGCGGTGCCCGCGTCCACGCGCACGGCGACCGTCTGTCCGTCCAGGTCCACCGGGTTCTCGAACGCGAGCGGCGCCTGCGCCGTCGGCGCGTTGAGGAGGAGCGTGTCCGGCGCGAACGCGTCCGAGCCCCAGACCAGGGTCTGGAGCGCGTCCCCGCCCATCCGCACCGTCAGCGGCGCGTCCGTCGCCGTGAAGCCCGCGACCGCGCCGCGCGCGAAGGCGATCTCGCCCGGCGCCGTGCCGTTGCGCGCCGTGATCGCGCCGTCCTTGCCCGCGAAGTGTCCGCCGACGAGATAGAGGTATTTCGTCGCGTCGAGCTCGTCGCCGAACGCGCCCGCGAGCGTGCCCGTCCCCCAGACGATGCGGCCCGCGTCGTCCGGCAGCGCCGCGTTCGCCCGCAGCGCCGCGCGCTCCGCGTCCGTCCAGGCGTCCCCGAGCACCAGCACGGCGTCCGCGCAGACCTCGACCTGCCCGGGACGGTCGTAGCCCGGCAGCGCCGCGGCGGATTCCGCGACGAGCACGCCGTTGGAGACGACGGTGCGGCCGGCGTAGGTGTTCGCGCCCGCGAGGCGCAGCGTGCCGCCGCCGGTCTTGACGAGGCCGCCCGACGCCCCTTCCGCAGGCGCCTGCAGCGCGGAGTCGATGCGGATGTCGTTGCCGTGGGTGTCGACCACCGCCCCGCCGGCCTCGACGGCCACGGAGACGGTCGGCGCGAAGAACGGGTCGACGGCGCGGCCCGCGCCGCTGACCTGCAGGAGGCCGCCCGCGAAGACGAAGTCGCCCGGCATCCTGCCCTCGACCGCGGGAACGCGGAGCGTGCCGCCCGTCTCGAGGCGCACGGTGCCATGCGTGGAGTTGTCCGGCAGGTCGTTGCGGGAGATCGCGAAGATGCCGTTCTGGACGTTGAACACGCCCGTGTTCGTGACGACGAGCAGCCCCGTGCCGTCTTCGCCGACGATGACGCCGTTCTTCACCTGCGTGAACGTGCCGCCCTCGACGCGCAGGACGCCGCGACCGCCCGTGAAGCGCCCGACTGCCGTCCAGTCGTTCGCCGTGAACGTGCCGCCGGACATGACCATCTCGCCCTCGCCATGGGTGCCGATCTGGGAGTAGCTGGACACCGAGAGGGAGCCGCCGGCCAGTTCGTAGCGTCCCTTCGAGGCATGGTTGTCGCGTCCGCCGATGCCAAACGGGGAGACGCCGCCCACCATCACGCTGAGCGAGCCGCCTGTCTGGCGGAAGGTGGACAGATCCGAAGAGGTGGCGCCGACGATGAGGGACCCCACGCCGACCGTTCCGGATGCCAGTTCGCAGACGCCGCCGTTGTCGACCAGCGCGGTCTCCCAGGCCGCCGGCTTCACGCCGTCGAGCCAGTTCGCGGCGTCGTTCCAGTCGCCCGACGCGGCGTTCCACAGACGGTCCTCGGCCTGTGCGGCGACCGCACAGCCAATCAGCAATCCCACGAAAATACAACGTTTCATTGGGCAAATTCCTCCCTGGTTATGCGAATTATACCCCATTTCAGAGAATCGGGCAACCATCCGCCCGGCAAACTAGCGCGTAGTCGGCGGATGTGCCTCGATCATCGCGTCGTAGGGCAGGCAGACGACGTCCCAGACGGGCGAAAGGATGAATTTGTCGACTCCGGCGACGGCGTAGCCGAGCGGGCACAACGCGAGTGGGGCGACGACGGTCGGAGCCCAGGCGCGGCCGACCTCGAAGAGGCGCATGCCGTATGACTGCTCGAAAGGCGTGCAGGTCGAGAGAAAGTAGTCCCCCGTGCGCTCCCTGACATCAAAGTCGGAGAACGCCGAGGCGACGTCCAGCGAGAGGGCTACGAGGATGCCCCACATCTCACGAGCCCCGGACGGTGGACTCGAGCAGGTCGAGCGGGATGTCCTTCCAGTTGTTCATCCCCAGGTGGACCAGGTACGACCAGATGAAGCCCATGGCGCGCTCCCTTCCCCGCGGCGCGGGCTACGACTGGATGGCCTTCTTGAGCGCCTCGGCGACGGCGTGCGGGTCGCAGGCGTCGAGCCGGCGGAGGATGCGGCTCCAGCGGTAGGCGCCGGACCCGGCCTCGTCCAACGGCCGGTGCAGGAAGAGCTCGTCGAAGGCCCGGCGACGGTCGCGGTAGGCGGACTGGGCCGCGCCGAGGGCGCGCTCGAACGCGAGCACGTAGGTCTTCGCGAAGGTGGCGAAGTCCTCCACGAACTCCTCGCGCCGCAGCACGGCGCGCGCGTACGCGGGCACGAGCTCCTCGAAGGACTCCGTGTACTTCACGAAGGCGCCGGCGTGGTCCGTGACCTGGATGCTCTTCGGCAGCCCGTCGGGGCTGCACTGCACGACCTCGAAGTTGGAGTCGAAGACCGTCTCGCCCGTCTCCGTGGCGGCGCGGCCGACGACCATGTCGAGCGCCGCCGCCTGGCCCATCAGGTAGGCGAACGCCGCCGCGAAGGCCGGATTGCGGAAGCGTTCCGGCGGAACCTTGTCGGACGCCATCCCGGGCACGTAGTCGCGCATGTAGAAGTAGGCCCGCACCGTCGTGCCGTTGTACTGGTTCGCCCCGCGGTACTTCTCCGTGACCTGGCCGAAGCGCACGCGCGACGGCAGGTTCATGCCGAGCTGGCGGCAGGCGAGACGGCGGTCGAGGATGTAGTCCGCGTACTCGTTCGACTCCAGCATCGCGCGCAGCAGGTCCTTGCCCTCGTCGAGGTGCTCGGCCACCCCCCACTTCTGGAAGCGGATGATGGTGAGGTGCGGCTCCTTCTCGCCGGCCTCCTTGCACTGGACGATGTAGACGCCGCCGCGACGGGCGCCGGCCACCGGATGGCGGGCGAGCGAACGGGCGATGCGGCCGACGTTCACGTACTCGATCGAGGCGACCTGGCGCACGAGGTTGAAGATGATCGAGCGCACGCGCAGGTCGCAGAGTTCGAGCAGCTCGGGGTCCTGCGTGCGCAGCGCCTCGTCGTAGATGGGGTCGAAGACGAGCTCGCCCTTCTCGATGCGGGCGCCCGGAAGCCATTCGATCTGGCGGTAGAACTCGGGCGAGATGCCCTGGATGAGGTCCTGGTCGCCGACTTCCGTCTCGTTCGGGACGCGGGAGATCGTCAGGTTCATCTCGTTGCGCCAGTCGAGGTTGTCCGTCGTCTCCTCGCGGAGGTTCGCGGGCAGCGCGAGGCGCCACTTCGTCTCGACCGCGCCGACGGCCGAGCAGAGCGCATCGTCGTCCATGCCCGCGGGGTCGATCGCGCGGAACGCGTCGGCGACGGCCGGATCGAGGGAGGCCGGGAAGAGCGCGATCTCGGGATGGCCGAGGCGGTTGTGGCCGGAAAGGCCCTCGACGATCTCGGAGACCTGGTCGCGGAAGGCGTCGTCCGAGAGACGGGCGGCCTCCGCGAGGCCGCCGACCGTCAGCCAGCGCGTGCCGGTGCTGCCGTTGTAGTGGTAGATCCGCTCGTGGCGGATGCTCACGCGGGAGGCGTCGATCGCCCGGGCGATCTCCTCGGGACTCTGCGCCGCGCGGGCCATGCGCCAGTTCTCGCCGCGGGCGCGCAGCGCGTCGCGGACCTGCGCGTCGCTCGTGTTGAGGAAGCGGATGCGGCGCTTCGAGACGAGCGTCTGCAGCACCTCGTCCGCCTTGAGCGCGAGGTCCATGCGCTTCGGGTCGGGGCGGATCAGCACGTACTCCTCCGTGAAGAGGAGGTCGGCCGAGTCGGCCCACTCCGCCATCGCCTCGACCTCGGTCAGCTCGGGCTGGCCGGCTTCCTTGCGGAGGCGGTTGATCTCGCGCGTCCAGGCGATGCGCTGCATGGCGTGCACGCCCCGCTGCGTCACGAGGCCGGGGGTGCGGAAGAAGAGCGTGCCGATGCGGGACTTCAGCGTGCCGTCGGCATTCTTCGCGAAAAGCGGGTCGCCAAGAATCTTCATGTTCGGTTCCTTTCGTCTTGGTCCTTGAAGTCGAGACGGGGGCGGGCATCGCGCCACGCCCCCATTGGCCGTGCCAATACCGGTGAAACGCGGCCGGCGGCCTTTTCTTACCGGCTGGCCTTCCAGGCTTCGGAGAGCGTGTAGTACTTGACGAGCATGTTCGGGAGGTAGTCCGCGGGCTGCTCGCCCTTCTTCATCCAGCCGAGGTACATGTTCATGACCTGGCTGAAGTGGGCTTCGTGGCCGATCTCGTACTTCTGCGGCACGACCATCGTCCAACCGTCGCCTTCGGCCTTGAATTCGACGCCCGGATAGGTCTTGTTGAACGCGGCCACGGCGGCGGCGAGCGCCTTCTCGAGCGCGGCCTTGTCCTGGCCGGCGCGCGGCTTCACGTAGACGCGCGGCTTGTAGCCCTCGTCCTTGCCCTGGCGGATGATGACCTCGGCCTTCGTGCCGCGCATGAGCGAGTAGTGGGTGTCGCCCGTGCCGGCCGGCGGCATGAAGTGCCATTCGACGGAGACCTTGGCGTTGACGCCCTTCAGCTGGTAGGTGAATTCGCCGTTCGCCTTGCACTGCAGGACGTTGTCCTTGTCGACGTCCTTCTTCAGGAAGTCCGGCCACTGGTCGAGACCCGTGGACGTCTTGTAGTCGGCGGCGCTGATCGGGGTCGGCCACGTGCGGGCCTTGAGCATCTTGACGTCGCTCGTCGCGAGCGTCTGGCCCGGGAAGGCCTCCCACTGCACGAGGTCGACGAGGTGCGTCGTCACGTCGACGATCGCCTCGCCCTGCTGGTCGGTGTCGTAGTACCAGCCGGGACGCTGCAGCGGCTTGCCGTTGACGAGCTTGCAGAAGTGGTGCACGGAGATCTTCGTGATCGCGGGGTCGTCCGGCGTGCCCTTCTCCTGTTCGCCGTAGAGGTCCTTCGCCGCGACGAGGGCGCGCTGCAGGATCGTCGTGATCTCGTTGCGCTCCGTCATGATGTCCGCGAAGTAGAGTCCCTTCTCGTCCGCCAGCTTCGCCGCCTCGCAGATCTTCGCATAGGCGTCGGGCGTGATCACCATGGGCTTGTCGGAGAGGACGTTGAAGCCGGCCTTGATCGCCTCGAGGTAGTAGTCGCTCTTCTTGTTGTTCTTGCCCGCGAGCACGACGACCGAGCCCGCCTTGTCCGCGGCCAGGGCCTTCGCGAGGTAGTCGTCGCCCGTGTAGACGATCTCGTTCCAGGAGGTCGGATCCTTCTCGCGCGTGTTGAACGCGGTCACGAGCTTCTGGTGCGCCTCGACGTCCGGCCCCTTCGGCGCGAACACGCGCACGTCCTTCGCGACGCCCTCGTAGTTGCGGTTGAGCACGAGCGCGGCATGGAAATGCCCCGGATCGAGTTCGACGAAGCGGACTTCGGAGACGGGCTTGCGCGCAACCGTCTTCGCGCAGTCGCTGCACCCCGCCGCCAGCGCGGCGACGACACAGCCAATCAGCAGATTCTTCATGGGAGACCTCATCCTTTGTGAAATTCGCCCGCCATTTTACCAAAACGCGGCCGCGAACACAAATGCGTCCGGGGC
>JAEDMN010000052.1 GCA_016302985.1 Kiritimatiellia bacterium
ATGCGGCGCATATTCAGATCAGAGAGTGCTGCACAAAAATGCAAGCGATCATCGGGATCACATTGTCCGGCCTCAAGTCTAGGCAGATCTTCAATCAATTCACGGACAGTCGGTGTATGTGCATTTGTCGGGCCAGGCACTTTGATTTCACCCAGACGAGAAGCCATGAGAATGACTCTTTGCCGCAATTGAGAAAGCCCATATTCGGGACATTTGACGATTTTGTAGTCAACGCTGTATCCACGATCCTCAAGATACTTCTTAAACGTGTCAAACACGCCAGTCTCTGCAAGAAACGGAACGTTCTCCATAGCAACCAAATCAGGCTCAACTTCACCAACCAAGCGACGGAACTGTCCAAGCAGATTCCAACGCTGATCAGTATGTGACGCCTTCTGGTTGTACTTTGAAAAGGTCTGGCACGGAGGACATCCCGCAAGCAATTTGACATTACCCTTGCGATAAAGTGAAAGGAGATCTCTTCCTTTCACCTTCCGTACAGACTCGCCCAAGAACTTGGCCTTATTGTTGAAGGTGTAAGCATACTCCAGACGAGGATCATAATCAATGCCCATCTTCACGTGAACGCCCGTCTGACGAAGCCCACATGTGAAACCGCCGCCACCGCAGAACAAATCTACCGCATCAATCACCATGATTCAACCAGCCTTTGCCGCGTCTATGCGGGCGATGAGGTCGTTCGCCCAGGTGACGGCTTCATCAACCGTAGGAAGGACGGGAAGGTCGCCTTTCTGAGCCTCATAGACAGCATCCCATTTCTCATTCTTCTTGACAGTTGCCGGCCAGGGCTGGCACTTGCGATAAGCGAAAAGCTTCTGGCAGATCGCGCGGGTCGTGGCGAGGTCGGGTTGGGCATGTGCCATGATCAGCTGCAAGTCAATGAGATCATGAGCCCGATCACTGTTAACACCTGACGCACCATGAAGCTTCTGTGCGACCTGATATTCAAGCTTCATGACCCGCAAGCTTCCTATCGACGGTAGCGCAAGATGATCCAGCAGGCCGGCAATCTCAGCAGGGACGGAGACCTCATCACAACTGTCCGCATCACCGATTTCGTTATGACCGATTTCCAGCGACACCGTAAACCAGGGTTTCCCAAGGTAACTGAGCTTGATGTCGCAGGGCTGCATAATGTAATCGAAAGGGATTTTCTTCGGTGACGCCGTCGGGAGAACCCACAGCTCGCCCGTGAATCCGCACCAGCCGTCGACAAGGCGTTCCTTCAGATTGCCGATGAATGAATCGAGGCTCTGTCGATATGCCGTATCAAGATCCGTCGTGACGCGCGTTGCCAGATCGCCGTAGCGGAACTTGAGGCCGGTTCCGCCTTTGACAACACCATCGCCTATCATCTGCGCGACGATGACGTTTGCCAGTTCCGTGCGCAACGCAACCGCCCGGATGTCGGACTGTGCGTAGCGAAGAATGCTGCGGTTCAGGTTATTCCTTGAATTTGGCAGCTTCTTCATTTGTCAGCAAGCCCTTCTCGCACGCCCGTTGGGCGGCTTCGGCAATTCGCGTCCGCTCGACCATCCCTTCGTCCCAGGCCGTCCGCAAGGCCTGGACAACCGGCTCGGAACGGATTCCCTCGTATTCCACGCAGTCGCATGTCTTGCGGTCGGCAAGCACGACGCCTTTGGGCAGACGGCGGCGGCAGCGCACCGGCGTTCCGACATAGACGAGGTTCGGATTCGTCGGGCACAGCTGGAACATCGCAAGGACGGACGCGCCGCGCAGATACCCCGACGGTCCGACCTGCGCGACCGTGTGCGCATAGACGTCGTTCTGGCCGAAGACATGATGCTTCACCCGATAGACGCCATGACCGAGACGCGTCAGGGCGCCGCGATTGTACATCGTGACGAGATGCTGTTTCGGCACTCCCAAAACAGCGGCCTCCTGCGTCGTGATCACACCATAGTGATCCGCCGCATAGTCCCAGATATCGGTATAGACGTCTTTTTTCATGTCATTAGTAATACAGTTCGTATTACTTTTGACCAAAGTATATCAAACCAACCTGGAGAGAGTCAATGGACCAACTCGCCTTTGACTCAATGTATTCCGCTTCGGAGCGTTCCGAAGTGCGGGGCCGCGTTGCGCGGGCGGTGACGGAACAGGACGGCTGGATGGGCAGGATTGACAGGATCGCGCGGGGCTTCGGGAAATCCCGTTCATCTTGTCATCCTGTTTTGATGCGGGGCGTGTGGGGCCGCGGCGCGCGGGTTGGATTCCACTGTCGGTGTCCGTCCGCGTCTGTCGGTCTGTCCGTGGTTCAGCGCCGCAGGCAGACGGCGCCCCACGGGCCCGGCGCGCGGATTCACGGAGCGGGAGGGGCCGCGTGCGGGGCCGTCGGTTCACACGCGCCGGGGGCCGGCGCGCAACCCAAGGCAGGGGGATGCTACCAGGACCAGTTGGTGTTCCAGGGCGAGACGATCGGGCGGCCGGCCGTGCCGAAGGGGCCGACGGGGGTGACGCGGAAGTGGAGGCGCGCGCCGGAGGGGATGTCCTCGCGCGAGCCCACCGTGCAGGACCCCGTCTCGCCGATACGGCCGGGCGCGAGGAAGTAGCGGTCCGCGAAGACGCGTTTCGTTTTCGCGACGTAGTCGACGGTGCTGCCCTGCACGACCGTCTCGACGATGTACTCCTGCACGCGCGCCGGGTCGGGTCCGCGGAGCGCCGCGGGGAACGTCGCGTAGAACTGGTGCTCGAGCACGCCGTCGCGCCGCGGCTGGTTCTCCTTCCACGAGAGCTTCGCGACGGCGCCTTCCGGGAACTCCGGTGCGACTTCGCGCGCGGCCTGCGCGGCGAAGGTCCAGGGCATGTTGCCTGCGGTCACGGGCAGCGGGATCGTCCAGTCCGCGTCGACGCGTTCGGCATGCGCAACGTCCCAGCGCTCGACGACGATGCGGTCGGCATAGACATTGAAGATCATCGCGTGGTGCCCGTCCGTCGACATCTGCGCCTGGTGCTTGACCTCGCCGGAGCGCGCCTCGCCGTTCTCGCGTCCGTACGGCAGGCCCGTGTAGCAGAGGGACGCGGGGCAGAGCGCGGTGAACGAGCCCTGCCAGAGCGCGTGGCCGTCGGTGAACGGGTAGTGCGAGTGGCCGGAGATCGAGACGGCGTTCGTGAAGGCGGAGAGCGCCGTCGTGGAGTTCCCGCCGTCCGCGCCCCAGGCCCAGCTGCCGAACACGGTGTTCCGCGGATGCGGGTGCTGGACGTGGAAGAACGGCTTCGCGCCGGCGAGCTCGGACGCGTGGGCCGCGAGGAACGCGGGCGACTCGACCGCCTCCTTCCCCCAGTGCACGCCGACGAACTTGTAGCCCTTCACGTCCTTGACGTAGACGTCGGAGTAGTCCTCGTCGAACGCCTCCCGCCACGCGGCCGCGCGGTCCGTCTGGACGTAGCGATCGTCCGCCGCGGTCCCGTCCTGCGGACCTAAGACGTCGTGGTTGCCGTAGACGAAGACCTTCTCGACCGGCCTGCCGGAATCGTCCCTGTTCCCGGGGAACACCTCGCGCCACGCGTCGCCCGTGACCTTCAGCTCGGAGCGGAGGCCCGTGTTCGCGATGTCGCCCGCGATCACGACCGCGTCCACGCCCCGCGCCTTGAACTGGCGGAACGCCAGCTTCAGATAGTAGTCCGAGTTCGCGTGCCGCGAACCGTCCGTGGCGGCGTGCGTGACATGCACGTCCGCGAGCACGCCCACGCGCAGCGGCGGCGTGTCGGCGTCCGCCGCCTCCTGCGCGGCCTTCGCGGCGAGGGACGCGGGGACGGAGCAGCCGGACGGCAGGGCGACGCGCAGGCCGAGGTACTTCAGCGCGGAGTCCGGGCCGAACCCGTACTGGTTGCCCGGCGCCGAGCCGCCGCTGTAGTTCCACCAGGACCCGCCCTTGGCGAGACGGAGGTTGTTCGTCGCGCTGTTCGGTCCGACCGGATCGACCTGCGGAGTGGCGTCCAGGTCGGCAAGGCCGTCCCATTCGAGGCACCACTCGTAGACGTTGCCGCACATGTCGTAGAAGCCCCACGCGTTCGGTTCCAGCGAGCCCACGTCGCCCGTGCCGCCGGCGGAGGGGTCGACGTCCGCGGGCGGATTCTCGCTCCAGCCCTTGCCGTCCTCCCAGAAGCGGGCATAGGCCGCCAGGCCGTTCTGGTTGGCGGACGACCCCGCGCGCGCCGCGTGCTCCCACTGCGCGGTCGTCGGCAGGTCGAACGCGAGGCCGGTGCGCGCGCGCAGGCGCGCCAGGAAGGAGTCCGGACCGACCTGGGCGTGTCCGTCGGCCGGCCAGCGTCCGCCGCGGACCTCCGTGTACGTCGCGCATTCGACGGGCCGCGTGTCGCCGAGGAAGTAGGCGGGGCAGGCGCCGCCGCTCACGAGCTCCCACTGCTTCCGCGTGACTTCGAAGACGCCAAGATAGTAGCCCTCGGTCAGCTTGACGGGATGCGGCGTCATCGCGCGGATGCCGGTCGTGTTGTAGTTGTTCTGCCAGCCGTGCACGAACGTCTCCGCGCCGCCGTGCGCCGCCGTCCAGTCGCGGGACGTCGTCGCGGGCACGCGCCGCAGCACGAGGTGCGTCGTCTTGTAGAGGTCGGCGTTCACCTCGGACGCGAAGGACGCGTCCCGGTACGTGGCCGCGCCGGTCCCGAGATCCACGTCGAGATACGTGCCGTCGTTCTCCGCCTCCACGTAGGGATGGTACGTCAGGTCGGCGAGCGCGCGGCCGGGAATGTCCTTCATCGGATCCCACACGACGTGCGCGACGCCGG
Source organism: Kiritimatiellia bacterium (assembly GCA_016302985.1). Lineage (GTDB taxonomy): Bacteria > Verrucomicrobiota > Kiritimatiellia > RFP12 > UBA1067 > RUG572. Next base: position 4,792 of record JAEDMN010000052.1, read on the forward strand.
CGCGGATGCGTCCGTCCTGCTCGAGCTGCGCGGCGGTCCGGCGCGCGACCTCCCCGGTGGCGTTCGAGACGACGAGTCCGAAGAGTCCGGCCTGCGCGTTGGCGGGCGCCGTCACGTTGAACGTCACGTCGACGAGACGGCTCCACGGCTTCCGCTGCGTTCCCGTGGCGGGCCCGAGCGTCCAGTTCGGCGCGCCCCACGCGAGACCCGAGACGAGTCCGGCGGCGACGCACGCGGCGATCGAATTGCGGATGTTCACTTCACCACCTCCCCGGCGTCGAGACAGACCCGGAGGCCCGTCGTGACCCTCGCCTTCCACCCGTCGAGCTCGCGGTACACCGCCGTGCTCCGTTTCGCGTACTCCCACCAGCATCCGCCGCGCACGATGCGCCAGGGATCGGAATAGGACGGCCCCGTCGGATCGGTCTGGAGGCCGGACGCGTACTTCACGCTCGCGTCGCTGACCATGGATGCGTCCAGGCAGAACTCCTGCACGTTGCCGAGCATGTCGTAGAAGCCCCAGGCGTTCGGCGCGTACGAGCCGACCTTCGCCGTGGCGCCGCCCGCCGCCCGGATCTCCGCCCGGTACGCCTCGTTCGTCAGCTGCTCCGTCGTGTAGCCCATGTTGCTCCAGTTGTTCCAGTAGCGGCCGATCGCCTTCGCGTCGGACGCGTAGCGGATGCCGGTCGTCCCCGCGCGGCACGCGAACTCCCACTGCGCCTCGGTGGGCAGGTCGAACGCGAGGCCGGTGCGGTAGCGCAGGCAGCCGAGGAACGTGTTCCCGTGCACGGCATGTCCGTCGTCGGGCCAGTTGAAGCCGGCGCCGTTCGAACCGCGGACCTCGGTCATGCCCACGGACTCGATCGGCCGCGTCGGACGGTCGTCCGGCTGCGTGTACCAGCCCTTCCACGAGCCCCAGAGGTCCCGCCACTGCTGCTGCGTGACCTCGAAGACGCCGAGGTAGTAGCCGCGCGTGAGGCGGACCGGATGCCGCGGCTTCGACCGGGACGGCGCCTCGACGCCCGTGCCGTTGTCCGTGCTCGTGAAGCCGTCCTCGAGCCCCATGTAGAAGAAGTCGTCGCCGCCGCTCATCGCCTTCCACGTGTCAGACGTCGTGGCGGGCACGTAGCGGAGCGCGAGCTTGTGCAGCTTGTACGCGTCGGCGTTGACCTCGTTCGCGAAGTCGAGCCCGCGGAACGTCTTCGCGCCCGTCTCCAGGTCGACGACCAGGTACGGGGGCGCATCGCACGGCTTCGCGACGGGATAGTAGCGGGCCTTCGGGAAGGCCTCGCCGGGATGATCCACCGTCGGGTCCCAGGTGAGGCGCACGTAGCCCTCGCCGAGCGCGACCGCCTCGCCGCCGACGAGGGACGCGGCCGAGACGGACACCGCCTCGTTCCCGTTCGAGACCACGAGACCGAACGTGCAGCACCCCGCGCCGCGCGCGTGAAAGTCGATGTCGACGGTGCCGTCCCAGGGACGCCGCTGCCGCGCGCGCACGTCCGAAACCGTCCACTCCGCGGCGCCTGCCGCGAGAGCGCCCAGCGCCAGAAGCGCCACCATTCCGAACTTCGTCTTCATGTGAACCTCCCTAGCGAATCGCGATCGCAAGCCCCGCGTGGTCGAACCGGACGTCCGCCTCGCGCGTGGAGCCGTCCGCGAACGTGAGCGTGAGATGCCACGTGTCGGACCCGAAGTCGCGCCGCCGCGCGGGCACCGCGCCCCAGGCCGCCGTCGCCGTGACGTTCGTCTCCGCGCCGGTCTTCGCGTTCCGCGCCGCGAGCCGGGCGCCCGCGGCCGCGTTCGTCCAGGCGGCGTCGTACGGAATGAGCGCGTCGCCGCGGTACGCCCACGTACCCGTGCGGTCCGGCGCGCGCACGTCGTCCTCGAGCTTCGCCGCCGCGTAGAGGCGCGCCTTCATCTCGGGCGCGACCGGCGCCGTGCCGTCCGTGAACGTGAGCGCGAGGTCGAAGGCCGTGCCGTCGCCCGGCGGGAGCTTGAGCTCGAAGGCCGTCGCCGGCTTCGGCAGCGTCGCCTCGGCCGTGACGGACGGGCCCGTCGCGACGAGCTTCACGTGCGTCGCCGTGTCCGCGGCCCAGCTCCAGTCCCAGGTCGCGGCGTAGACGCCGCCCGTCACCGTCGACCAGTGCGGGTGGTCGCCCGGCACCGCGTCCACGACGTCCGCCGAGGCGGCAATCCCCAACAGGGCCATCGTACAGAACACGCATGCGTTCATCGTTTACCTCCCATGTCCGAGAAATCTCCTTCGAAACCTGCGGTCTTCTCCTGGCGGGGCGGGACGCCCCGGCCTGTGAAAGGCCCTAGCGGAAGATCGCGATCGTGCCGGGCGAGATGGCCTCAAGCGCGCCGGGGCCCGTCACGAATTCGGGATGGGTCGCGGCGTCGATCGTGCCGAAGTAGAGGTTCCCGTCGTAGGTGACGGGGCCGCACTTCGCCGTGCCGGAGTAGTCGAGCAGCAGCTGGGCGCCCTTCGCCACGTCGATGCGGAGGCCGGCCGGGAGGGACGGCGCCGCGTCGACGACGTCCGTGCAGCGCACGAGCGACACGCCGTCGATGTGCGCGTCCTGGTCCGCGCGCCCGCCGCCGGACGCCTCGCGTTCGTCCACGTCGGGGCGGCTGCGTCCCTCGAGGCCGAGGCGCCAGGTGCCCGCCTCGGGCACGTCCGCGAGGTACGAGACCTCCATCCAGTTGCGGGAGAAGAGCGTCGGCGTCGTCGCGAGCACGTTCGTCACGCCGCCGCGCGCGAGCCAGACGCGGACCGGATTGTTCGCGTAGTAGGACCCGTCCGCGCGGGCGCGCACGTGCATCTTGAAGCGGTAGCGTCCGGCCGCGGGTACCGCGACGTCCTGGAACGCGACGCACGCGTTCTGCAGCCGCAGGCGGGCGGAACCCTCGTAGTCGCAGTAGCCCCAGTACTGCGGCTGGGATGCGTTGCCGTAGCGCCCGGCCCAGGCGTACGCCATCATCCGGCCGGTGTGCGGGCTCGGCAGGAGCTCCTTGTCCCAGAATCCGTCCCATCTCTCGAAGCCGGGATCCTGCACGAGGTTGTCGGCGCGCGTGTCGTCACGGACGAGTTCGAGGTTGTCGACGATGCCGATGGCGGAGACGCCGCCGGCGGCCTGCTCGAGCCGCAGCGTGACCGTCTCGTCCCCGGACGCCGTGAACGCCGTCGGCCACACGCGCGTGTCGAGGTTCTGCGTCGTCTGCTGCACGACGCCGAGGTCCGTCGCCGTCCCGTCCCCGCGCACGACCGTCGCGCGGATCGAAGGACTGCCCTGCATGTAGGTGTCGCCCCTGCCGTCGTAGGACCAGTAGGTCGCCCAGCGCTGGACGCCGCCGCGCAGGCGCCACGTGCCCGCGGGCACGCTGAAGGACGTGGACGCCACGCCGCCCGTGGAGACGAACGCGAGCGCGCCGCCGCCGAGCGTCGCCTCGGAGAGCGGGAAGATCTGCATGAAGTTGCTCTTCTTCGCGCTCGTGCCCGTCGTCACCACGCCGATCACGCCGTTCGTCAGGGCCTGTCCCGCCGTGTCGCTGCGGTTGATCTCGAAAGTCCAGCCCTCGGCCTTGTTCAGCGTGCTGAGGCGGCCGTGGATCCACGGGTTTGCAATGGTCGCGCTGCCGCCGTCCACGGGACGGACAAGACGGTCGAAGGATCCGTTCGGAATCGCGCAGACGGTCTCGCGTGTCGGCTCCGCCACGCGCACCATCTCGAAGTTGTCGAGGAACGTGCAGCCGTCCCACCCGCTGTCGGGGCTCTGGATGGCGAGTTCCCAGTCACCCGCCTCGGCCACCTCGATCCGGAGGCGGTAGCGGGAGAAGTAGGTGCTGCCGACCTGCACCGTGCCGACGCGCGCCGCCGACGCCCACGTCTTCCCGAAGAGGACGTCCAGCTGCAGCTGCTGGTTCGGGTAGGGGTAGCCCTTGTTGAACGTTCCCTCGTTCCCGCAGTAGTAGCGCGACTTGCCGTCGAACGCGAGCTCGTAGACGCCGGCCTTCGGCACGGAGACCGTCGCCGAGACGGTGACCTTCTGGACGAGCTGGAGCATGTTCGTGCCGGCGGGCGGAACGATGGAGGTCCACTGCTTCCAGGTGTTCTTGCCCGCCGCGTTCGGCTGCGGGGCTTGGAAGCACATGATGTACGGGGTGCCGACCCGGGCCGTCCAGCCGTAGGCCGTCGACCCCTGGGAGATGCCGCGGCGGTCGAAGGTGAGGTCGGTGAGCGTCATCGGCAGCTCGAGGTCCGGATTGACGAACGTCGCGCGCGCGGCGCCGCCCTCGGGCGCGTCGACCGTGCGCGCACGGCCCTCGAGCTGGAGCACCGAGCCGAGCTCCGCCGTGCCGGTGCCGACCTTCAGCACGCGCACGCCGGGGTCGACCGTGTGGACGCGCAGCCAGCCGTTGCCCGTCGTCTCGACCGTGCCCGCCGCCGCGTCGGCCGTCTTGTCGCAGGTGAGGCCCGAGGCGACGTCGCCCGCAGGCGAGGGATCCGGGGAACCAAGGTAGCGGCCGAACGCGTACTTCTCGCCCGCGCGGACCGTCAGCGGCGGCAGACGTCCGCCCTGCAGCAGGATGCGTCCCGCGGTCCAGTCGAAATCGCCCGCGAACTCGAGGTCCGACGGACCGAGGACCAGCGTGCCGGCGCCCGTCTTGGACACGTCACCCGCGCCCGCGAAGGCGAGCGGCGGCATCGTGGCGCCCGTCGCGCCGGAGACCGTCGCCGTCGTGTCCGCCGCGAGCGCGAGCTCGACGGCGGGCGTGCGCGGACGCGGGCCGGCGGCGTTCGGGAGGTTCCACTTCGCCAGCAGGTAGCGCGACACCTGCTCGCACTGCGCGGCCGTCAGCTGGTTCGTGAAGACGAGCACCTCGCCCAGATAGTCGCCGCCCTGGCGTCCCTTCAGCGTCTCCTGGAAGCCGCTGCGGTAGAAGTTGTCCGCCTTCGCGGTCACATCGCAGTAGTCGCACTCCAGCAGCTGCCAGCCGCGCCTCGCCGGGGCCGTGCGCGGGTCGCACTTGACGCCGTCCACGAGGAAGCGCGCGCTCGCCTGCGGCGGACAGACATCCGCGCGGTTCACGAGCAGCGAGGCCGAGGACGAATACGCGGGCGTCGAACCGCCGATCGTCGTGAGGAGCGGTCCCAGGCGGCCGGCGGTTTCGCCGCCGACGGGATGTCCGATCCAGTTCGTGACCGAATGGACGATGAAGAGGTGGTGGACGGTGAGGGCCGTCAGCTCCGACCCGCCGCGCCGCCAGCGCAGGTACTGTCCCGACGTCGCGCCGCCGAAGAAGACACCGTCGCGTCCGTCGTGCGCCTCGCGCACGGGCGGTTCGCCGTTCTTCAGGGCGGGGAGCGCGTCGCTGCCGAACCACTTCGGCACCGCGTAGATCATCGTCGGGTTCGCGGGGTCCGTCTCGCGGCGGTCGCACCACTTCTCGACCGCGCCGTCCTCGGACGCGACGACGCTCGACATGTCCACCCAGTAGGCCGCGGCGTCGCAGACGGCAGGCGGCGCGGCGAGGTCGACGGCCGCGTCGCCATCCACGCGAACGGAGCCTTCAAGCACGGCGAGGCGCGCGTCCGACGGCGCACGCAGGCCGGCGGCCGCGACGTCCAGCGCGCCCGCTCCCGTCTTGTAGAGCGTTCCGCGGTCGCCGACCAGCGTCCGCGCGGACGCCGCCGTCCCCGACGGCACGTCGACGACGCCGCGCTCCTTGAAACCGACCGCCACGTCCGCCAGAACCGCGGACGCCGCCAGAGACGACACCAGCGCCAGACCAAGCTTGTTCCCCATATCCAACCTCGCTTTCGTTGTTCGACTACCGGACAACGATCGTCACGCCCGACTTCGTCCAGTCGAGCTCGTACGCGACGACGCCCGCGGACGAGCGCCGCGTACGGACGATCCACTTGCCGACGCCCGTTCCCGTCTCCGCGGGCACCGTGAACGTCCACGCGCCCGTGAGCGCGGCACCGTCGGCCGCCTGCAGGAGCGCGAGCGGCATGCGCGCCTTGAGCGCGTCCGCGTCCGCGGTCGTCAGCGTCACCTCGCCACCGAGCGCGCAGGCCGTTCCGCCCAGCACGTGCGGCAGCGGCGCCTCCGTGTCGAGGTCGAACGTCGACGGGAGGTACTTCGCCATGTTGAAGCGCTCGTAGGACGAGAACCGCGCGTCGTCGATCGTGCCCGCGGCCCGGCCCCAGTAGACCTGGTCGTTCGCACCGCCGAAGTATTCCGAGCTCCAGTTGTAGCCGGCGAACTGGCCGTACGGATCGGTGCCGGCGGAGAAGAAGTTCCACGCGCCGGTCGAACCGGCCTCGCACCGGACGCCGGCCTGGTGGTCGTAGGCCTGATCGCCGCTCGAGATGCCGACGCGGCCGCGGAAGTCGCCGGCCATGCGGATCGAGCCGCCCTCCGTCCTATAGACGTCGTGTGCGCCGCCGAAGTTGTTCTCGATGCGCGCCGTGCCCGTGAAGGTGACGCCGCCGCCGTCGTAGACGATGAGGCCCGCGGCGGCCTTGCCCTCGACCGGGCTCGTGTTGCCGACGATCGCGCCGCCGGACATGACGAACTCCGCGTTCTGGATGTACACGGCGCCGCCATAGCCGTCGCCTGCGGCCTTCGTCGACAGGCTGACGCAGTTCGTGACGAGACCGCCCCGCATCTCGAAGCGGGGCTTGACGTCGACCGGGTCCCTGTATCCCACGCGGATCGCCGTCGCCCATGATTCGGCGCCCGTCGTCGTGCAGTCGCGGACGACGGCCCCGTCCTCCATCACCAGCGTCGCCCCGGACCCGGCGACCGAGATGCCGGGGCATTGCTCCGTGTGCCGGCCGTTCCGCAGTACGCAGCCCGGACCGAGCACGAGATGTCCGCCGGCCGTCGTGCGCAGAATCGAAGCGGCATTCTCCGCTTCGCCCGGCTCGCCGTCGAGGACGAGATGCTCGAGCCGCAGCGTCATGTTGCCGACGGAGAAGAGGTTCCACCAGGGCTCCTGGCGGTGGATGACCGTCGTCGTCCCGTCGCGGCGCCCGGAGAGCGTGACATCCGTCAGGCCATTGTAGTTGGAGCCGTTGAACTCCCAGTTCCCCGTCGTGATGCTCTCCCGCGTCAGCATGACCGTCTCGCCCGGCCGCGCGTGATTGAAGGCGTCCGTCAGGTTCGTCGTGTCGTAGCGGCCGGGTCCGACGGAGGCGATGCGGTCGCCCCAGTTCAGGTTCACGACGCCGTCCTTGTCAACCCAGGCATTGACGCCGTTCATGATGCGCTCGGGGTTCCGCTGGGACGAGACGTTGCCCGTGCCGGCGACCTTGCCGCTCGCCGTGACGATATAGGCCGCCCACTGCGAACCGTTGCAGCTGTCGGGCATGCCCTCGTACTGTCCGCGCATCGTCATCCGCCCGTCGTAGTCCCCGTCGAAGGAGATGTAGCCGTTCTGGACCCACGCGTCGTTCGCGACTTCGCCGACGTTGTTCGTGACAACCGCCGAACCCGAGAGATACCATTTTCCAGACCACGAGACGACGCCGCCGACGTTGTGCTCGGAGACGTTGCCCGTGATCGCGCCGCCGTGCATGACGAAGTTTCCGCCGTAGACGTAGACCGCGCCGCCGTAGCCCCCGTAGGACGCGGTGGCGGCATGGCGGTCCACGCAGTCCGTGATCAGGCCGCCGTTCATCTCGAATACAGGGCCCGGCGCGTTCATGCCCACGAGGACGGCCGTGGCGTAGTTGTCGCCCTCGAAGCCGCGGATGACGGCGCCGTCGTTCATCACGAGGCGCCCCGTGCCCGAGAGGTGGATGCCGCCGATGCCGCTGGGGGGCAGACGGCAGTTGCGGACCTCCGCGCCGGCGTCGAGCGTGAGCGACCCCGCGGAGAGGGTCGCGAAATGGGCGGCCTGTCCCGCGGCCTTGTTCCAGTCGACGACGACGTCGCGCAGCGTCAGCTGGCTCGCCGCGTCGGACAGGGTGACGAACATCCCCGGGTGGCCGGCCGCGCGCAGGAGCGTGTTCGTCTGTCCGGCGGGACTCGCGATCGTCACGCGGCCCGGGCACGGCAGCACGCCCGTGACCTCCATGTCGTTCTCGACGTACACCGTCGCGCCGTCTTCCGCGGCGGCGACCTCGCGCTTCAGTTCGTCGAACGTCATCGCGGCGACGAGGGGGAGCGTCCCCGCGAGCGCCAGTCTGCAGATCGTCTTCTTCATGGAAGGGTTCCTCGTTTCGAAAGGAGGGGACGAACGTTATTCGGCCGGCGTGATGTCGCGCACGTCGTTGAAGAGGATCGTGTCGTTGTCCATCCAGAACGCCATCGCGGCCTCCTGGAAGTTCCAGCACGCCGTCGTCGTGACGGGGATGAACGTGTTCCCGTCCTGCAGGTCGACGACGCCGAGCGTGCAGCGCTCGTTCGGCTCGGGCAGGCGGCCGTTGACGTCCGTCTCGAGCACGAGCATGTAGCGCTTGTCGGGGCTCCACGAATCGATCGCGAAGTAGCTCGCGAGGAAGTGCTCGTGCGGACCCGACGTCACTGCGCGCGGGGCGCTCCACGTCGGAAACTTCGCCAGCTCCTCCCCCGCGCACGCGAGGGACACCATCGACGCGGCGGCCAGCGCCCAGAAAGTCCTCTTCATCATCTTCATCTCCTTCAACGCCTTGCACCCTATCTGAAAATCAGCACGAACCCGATGGACACTATTCCCCTTCCCTTTTGAAGCACGCGGCGACCGTCAGGTCCCCGGCCGTCTCGAGTTCGTCCTCCCCGCTCACGACGAGCCGGTCGCCCTTCGCGACCGGCACGCCGTTCAGCGTCCCCGCGCCGTCCGTCACCACCGCGACGGTCCCCGCGCCGCCCAGTTCCAGGCGCGCGGCGCCGGCGAGGCGCCACATCTCGAACTTGTCCGTCAGGTCGGGTCCGAGGATGCGCGTCGCGCCGGCGGCGGACGCGCCGCCGCGCCGCACGTACTTCGCGCAGAGGTCCTCGTAGGAGACGCCGTCGTAGACGTAGACGTCGTGCATCTTCTCGAAGCCGAGTCCGCCATGCAGCTTCCCTTCGGGGATCCGCCGTCCCGAGGGCGTGAAGCGCTCGGCGACGACCATCAGGTCGCTCGGCTCCTGCAGCTCGATGATGAAGCAGCCCCCGCCGATCGCGTGCGGCACGCCGCCATCCACGAAGACGAAGTCGCCCGCCTTCACGGGGACGCGGTGGAGCATCTCGAGCAGACCCTCCTGCCGCTCGAAGGCGGCTTTCCACTTCTCGCGCGTCACGCCGGGCCTGAAGCCGAGGTAGACGCAGGCGTCGGGGGCCGTTCCGGGCAGGAAGTACCAGCATTCCGTCTTGCCGACGGACGCGTTCATGTGCGCCTTGGCGAACGGAACCGTCGGGTGGGCCTGGATGACGAGCCGTTCGTCGGAATCCAGCAGCTTCACGAGGATCGGCAGCGTGCCGACGACGTCCTTCACGAGGCGGCCGTCGGCGAGGCGGCCCAGGCCCTCGCCCTCGATTTCGAGGGTGCCGTTGAACGCCGTCGTCGTGGACGCCATCCAGTCCTCGGGACGCAGCGCGCCGTCGTTCGCGGGCACATGTCCCGTGAACGCGTCGATGCGGCCTCCGCCGAGATAGGTCCGGCGGACGCGGTTGTCTAGCAATCTGGCTACCATTTCCAGTCTCCCGACTTTGGATTATATCAAAATCATGTCCTTTACGCAGACCCAGACGAAATCGCGCGCGCGCGACGAACCGACGGGCGATATGCTATATTGGTGGCATGTCCACCTCCAAGCACAGCGGCTGGATCCTCCTGCCGATCCTCTCCGGCTTCTTCATCATGGGCGCGCCGGCCGGCATCATCTCGACGGCGATGGAGCGCATCCGCGCGGATTTCCAGGACGCGACCGTCCTGGCGGACGCGCTGCCGTTCATGGCGTTCGTCTGGTTCCTGCTCGTCTCGATTCCGACGGGCGTGCTGTGCGGAAAGGCGGGACGCAAGAACACGGTGATGCTGGCGCTACTCACGACCGTGGCCGCCATGCTGCTGCCGTTCGCGGCCGGCGCCGGACGCCTCTGGCCGTACTGCCTCTCCTTCGCCTGCCTGGGCATCGGCAACACGATGATCCAGGCGTCCCTGCCCGCGCTCGTCTCGAACGTCGTGCCGCCGGACCAGATCACGAGCCGCCTCTCCCTCGGACAGTTCGTGAAGGCCATCTGCGGCACGGTCACGCCCATGGTCGCGCTTGCCTGCGCGGGCCTGCTCGGGAACTGGAAGCTGCTCTTCCTCGCCTACGGACTCCTCGCGGCCGGCGCGGCGGCCTGGCTGTTCTGCGCGAAGATCCCGCGCGAGGAGGCGACGGGGCCGAAGACGTCCTTCCGCAGCTGCGTCGCCATC
>JAEDMN010000291.1 GCA_016302985.1 Kiritimatiellia bacterium
GTTCGGGCGTGGCGCAGTGGTAGCGCAGTTGACTGTTAATCAATTGGTCGCTGGTTCGAATCCAGCCGCCCGAGCCAATTAAAACGACAATCCGCGAGGGTTGCCGTTTTTTGTTTTTATCGAAGCCCCCTTTTCACTTTCACTTCGCCGTCCCGCCCGCGGGGGGCGTCCAGGCGAGGTATTTCTTGAACGTGTTGACCGCCAGGCCTGCTGCGCGGGCCGCCGGGGCGACCGTCCCGCCGTGCTTCTCGAGGATCTTCTTGGCATGGAGGTGCATGACTTCACCCGCGGAATCCGGCCAGGACGCCGCGGGGACGGCTTCCGGTCCCGTCGGCATGGGCATGTCCGGACAACCGTCCTGCGGAGCCGCCTCCGGTTCGGCCGTCCGGCCCCGGAGGCCCCGGATCAGCGTCGCGTTGAAGATCCGGTGCTTGTCGAGGATCTCCCTGAAGTCGACCTTGTCCGGCTGCTTGCGCCCGTCCTTCGACACGGGGCAGGTCGCCCAGGCGCGCTTGAACAGGGCGATCAGCTCGCGTACGTTGCCCGGGTAGTCGTACTCCTTCAGGTCCGAGACCTGCTGCTTGGTAGGACGGCGCCCAGTCATCTGCAGCCAGTAGTGCAGGGCCAGGTCGTAGATGTCCTCCAGCCGCTCGCGCAACGGCACGAGCAGGACGGGGAAGTCGCAGAGCCGCTCGTAGAGGTCGAGGCGGAATTCATTGCGCAGCACCATCTCCTGGAGGTTCCGGTTCGTCGCGCAGACCAGACGCACGTTCACCCGCACGCGCTCGTCCTCCTTGCCGCCGACGCGGACGAAGGACCCCGTCTCGAGCACCGTCAGCAGCATGGCCTGGACGCCGGACTTCGCCTCGCCGATCTCGTCCAGGAACAGCGTCCCTCCGTCGGCATCGTCGAAAAGCCCCGTCGTGTTCTTGTCCGCCCCCGTGAAGGCGCCCTTCACGTGCCCGAACAGACGGTCCAGCAGCATGTCGTCGCTGCCCGCGTAGGCGCAGTTGTGGTGGACGAAGCGCCGGCCCTTGCGCACGGAATGGTCGTGGATGTACTGGGCGACGACCTGCTTGCCCGTCCCGGTCTCGCCGAGGACGAGGACGTTGGCCTGCTCGTAGGCCGCGGCCTGGTCCAGCTGCACGCGCAGCTCCTTCGTCGATGCGCTCCGGCCGACGATTTCGGACATGTAGCCGGCCCGGTAGTCGTCCATGAGGACCTGGAAACGCGGCGACAGCGCGGGTTTGACCGGTTCGTTCCGCCAGAGCGCGCGCACGACGTCCCCGCAGGCCTGCTCGTCGCGATGGTCGCGGTGCGCAAAGCCCGCGGCCTGGAAAAGCGCGAACCAGATTTCCTGCGGCTCGGCCTTCGCAGGGTCGGCCAGGTCCTTCAACCCCTTCGGCGGCGTTTTCGCCACCAGGCGCAGTCGCGCCAGGACGCTTTTCGCCACGGCCGGTCCGCCATTGCCCGCCACGACGACGTCCAGCAGCGTGTCCGCCTTCTCCCGGACGACGACCGCCCCGAAGTCCGCGTCGGCCTTCTTCAGTTCGCGCGCGGCCGCGTCGGGCATCGCCATGCGGGACCACCATCGCACGTGCACGCCGGCGGCCTTGAGGGACTTCAGCACGACGGCCAGTTTCCCGAGGTTCACCTCGAGCCCCACGCCGAGAATTTCGACGCGTGCGTACCGCGCCCCCTGCGCCTCCAGCACGGCGGCCAGTTCGGCCTGGCTCACGCCCAGGATGTCCACCTCGGCCGCCGTGCCGACGGCGTGTCCGTACAGCGCCGCCGCGGCCGCGAGGTACTCCGCCGAGACGGAGCTCCAGCCCGTGAGAATCAGAATCCGTTCCGCATCTACTTCCATCATGCGTGCATTATACTAAAAAAGACCGCCCGTCGGGAAGACGGACGGTCCTTCGCGGATGCTCCGCGCGCGCCTCAGAACTCGAGCGCGGCGTACATCTTGGCGAGGAACTCCTCGTAGGAGAGGCGCTCCTGCTGCATCGTGTCGCGGTCGCGGACCGTGAACTTGCCGTCCTTCGGGGAGTCCGGGTCGACCGTGATGCACCACGGCGTGCCGGCCTCGTCCTGACGGCGGTAGCGACGGCCGATCTGGCCGGACTCGTCCCAGAACACGTTCACCTTCTTGCGCAGCTTGCCGAAGATCTCCTTCGCCATGGCATAGCTGGCCTCGTCCTTCTTGACGAGCGGGAAGACGGCGACCTTGACCGGCGCGACCTTCGGGCTGAAGTGCAGCACCGTGCGGATGTCCTCCTTGCCCTTGTCGTCCGTGAGCTTCTGCTCCTCGTACGCCTCGCAGAGCAGCGCGAGCATCAGGCGGTCGACGCCGGCGGACGGCTCGATCACGTGCGGCACGTACTTGCCGTCGAAGAGGTTCCTGCAGAACTTCTCGGCCTCGATCGGGTCCTTGCCCCGCGCGACCCAGTCCTTCTGGACCTTCTCGATGAAGGCGGCCTTCGCGGCGTCGTCCATCTTCTTCGCGGCCTGCTTGAGCGGGTCGTCGAACACCATCTGGCTCTCGCCGGAGTGCTTCTGGTGCTGCGAGAGGTCGAAGTCGCTGCGGGCCGCGATGCCCTCGAGCTCCTGGCGGCCGAACGGGAAGTCGTACTCGATGTCCACGCACGCGCGGGCGTAGTGGGCGAGCTCGTCGGGCTTCTGCCAGTACTCGATGAAGGTCGACGTCGGAAGACCGACCGCAGTGAGGAATTTCTTGCGCTGCTCGACCCAGTACTTGTGCCAGACCTCCCAGCCCCAGTCGTCCTGCACCGGGCCCGTCAGGTCGGGATTGTCCGCGAGCGTCACCACGTGGCCGTGGAGGATCTCGACCGCCTCGTCCGGACGGATGAAGAACTCGAGCTCCATCTGCTCGAACTCGCGGCTGCGGAACGTGTAGTTGCGGGGCGTGACCTCGTTGCGGAAGCTCTTGCCCATCTGCGCGATGCCGAACGGCACGCTCTGGCGGGACGTCGCGAGCACGTTCGTGAACTGCGCGAAGATCGCCTGGGCCGTCTCGGGACGGAGGTACGCGACGTTGGAGGGATCGTCGATCGGGCCGACGACCGTCTTGAACATGAGGTTGAACGGCTTCGGCTCCGTGAGCTCGCCGCCGCAGTACGGGCAGAAGAACGCGGCGCCCGCGACCTTCGGCTGCGGCTTCTTCTTCTGGTCCTCGTAGATGTCCTTGACCTGGTCCGCGCGCATGAGCTTCTTGCAGTCCTTGCACATCGTCATCGGGTCGGCGAACGTGTCGAGATGGCCCGAGGCCTTCCAGATCTTCGGGTGCATGATGATCGTCGCGTCGAGGCCGGCGACGTCGCTGCGGCCGCGCACGGTGAACTGCCACCAGGCCTGCTTGACGTTCTGCTT
>JAEDMN010000053.1 GCA_016302985.1 Kiritimatiellia bacterium
CTCAAGGCACCACCCCGGTGGGCGCCACGCGTGGAAGCCGGGCTGGCATGTTTATATAAAAGCCTCAAGCCCCCCCGTGGACGCCACGCGGGGATAGCGATCCGACATGTTTATATAAACTTCTCAAACTACCACCCCGGTGGACACCACGCGGGGGATACCGGGCTGGCATGTTTATATAAACTGTTCCACATCCAATAGACGGAGACGGCGAATCATGTCAGCCCCTTCACGTACCGGACGGATGTGTGACGAAGCGAATTCATACCCTGCCCTCCTCGAAAAGTCCGTCATCTTCCTCCATCAGCGCCGTTCTCTCTCGTGAAGTCGGGACGTGCTGGACGGGACGCATTTTCTTTTTCAGAATCCATCCCCCGCGAAGGTTGTCCTCGCGGGAGACGATTCGCCGGATCACGGCACGCGAGGCTGTATCGAGAGCATGATCCTCGACGACGTTCCGGTAGTCGATTCCAGCACGGACGTTCTCGTCCAGAATGGACATCAGCGTCGCGGACACCGGATGCCCAGGTTGATGCAGTTGAAAACAATACCCCGAATCGCCTCGGTGTTTCGTCTCGAGCAAGTCCGCGGCGGTCAGAAACGAAAGATGGTGTTCAATCGTCTTGACGCATGTCCCCACTGCGCACTTCAGATCGCGCATCCCAGCCTCGCCCCGGGACAGACGGGCCAACATCGCCAGCCGGTTGAAATGCGAGAATGCCCGTAGCCGCGTCATCAGGTCCACTTCCCAGCCATCCGGAACGCCTCGTTCCCAGTACGAAACCAGACTGTCCCGAAACCGCGTCGGTGCCGTCCACGGGCAGTCCCGCCAGGGTCTGTAGTAGACCTTGACCTCATGACGGGCGGCATCCAGAAGTCCCTGCGCATTCATCTGCTTCAGATAGATGCAGCCGACCGGATCGTCCAGCTTCAATGCCCGGCAGATTTCACGTACGCACAGCGTCCCGTCCGTCTCGCAGATGAGTCTCAGCATCCGCAGCCGCGTGGGATTGAGCACGCTCCTCACCAGCCGCCACAGCACGGGCCCCGATTCGACACCATCGTTCATCTTCGCCTCCCCTGGAAACGTTTATATAAACCTCGCGCCTACCGAAACGACCGTGCCAGCAAGACCTGCCGGAGGTTGCTCGCATAGCCCCTGGGCAATGCGGGATGAGCGAGGATGCCCCGAATCGCATCCTCGTGCTCCCGGTCGGGAACAAGACCCAGACGTACGAAATCCGACGGCGTGCCGCGGATGACGGATCGCCAGTTCCGTTCCTCCAGCGCCTCCGCCGCGGACAGCCGTACCTCACCATCTCCGGCATACAGGCCGTCGCCCAGGCAAATGGAGCAGAGCAAGGCCGTATCGCCGCCTGCGGCCAGACCCCCGCGATAGTATTCCAGCGCCGACATCCAGATGTCGGTCCGCACCGTGCCCCAGGTTCGTTTCCGAACCGCCTCCAACATGTCCAGATCGTATTCGACCGTCTCGCGCAGGCAGTCGATGACACATGCGGACAGATCCTCGCGCGGCAGATGCCTCTGGTACAGCTTCCGGCGTCCCGCGGCGTCCACCCAGTGCCGTGCCACGCGCAGCGCCATGGTCACGACGGGATTGCGGGCCGAGTCCAGCCCCTGTTCGACGAGCGCCGCGTCCCAGCTGCGGGATGTATTCAGCGCCGCCAGCCGTTCCCACTGCCACAGCCAGTCTTCCGACAGATCCGCCCCCCGCGCCTTGCGCAGGTAATAGCCCGTATAGGACTGCGAGAAGCATTCCGCGATGTCGTCGACGGGGCCACCGGGCTTCGCGCCCAGCAATACGAGATGTCGACGCGCCCTGCTCATGCCGACGTAGAGCAGCCGCCGCGTCTCCTCGTCCCGCAGGAAAGTTGAAACCTCCGGGAGCACGACCCCGTCGAACTGCCGCCCCTTCGCCTTGTGAATCGTCGAGACGACGATCCGTTCATCGCCAACGAGCATGTCCGCCTCCTTTGCGCGCCGGAGTCTCGGCCATTCCGCGTGCAGGAATTCGGCAAACGGACGGCCATCCTGCGCGTGGACATGGTCCGCATAGCGCAGGAACTTTTCGATTCTCATGCGGGCCTGCAGGCAGGCCCCCTCATAGTCCGCCAACACCTCCCCCTCCGTCCCTGCCATCGCATCAGGAAGGAGTTCCCGCATGTCGTACCGGCGGCCGGCATCGAACGCGACCTTCGCAAAGCGCGCGAAGAGTCCGTGGAAGGCCAATGCCTCGGAATCTCCCTGCCGACACATCGGCCGTAGCGCACGGCGCAGCGCCTGCAGTACGCGGCGGTTCCGCCACGCCCAGCGACCGGCCCGCCCCCCGGATGCGGGGAACAGGGGGATTCCGTCGTCTTCAGCCAGAAGATTCTCCGGACGCCAACCCGCCGCGAACATGTCCCGTACGAAATAGCGCGCCTCGCGGGTGGTCCGGATGCCCGCGCCGAACCGTCGGACAAGTGCCGTCCACGCGATGCGCGACGGACGTCCGGAGAACAGGTCCACGAAGGCGAGGAAATCCCGCATCGGGCGGAAGAATCCGAGTTCAAACCCCGAGACCTTCACACTCCGCCAGGGCAGTCTGGACAACTCGCGCGCCAGATCGTCCGCCAGGCCGTTCGTTCGCACCAGCACCGCCACGTCCCTTGCGCGTCCCGACCCCAACAGATCGCGGACCTGGCCGAGGACCGTTTCCGTCGACCCTTCCGCCAGCAACCGCATCACACCGTTTTCCCGTCGGAAGTCCGCGGGTTCGGAGATGAAGGCGCGCTTCGAATGCAACTGGGCCAGCGAATAGCGCATCAGGACCTCGAGCAGTAGCGGCGTTGCCCGGAAATTCAGCCGGAAATCGTGGCGCAGACAGCCCTCCGTGGCTTCCTCCAACCGCGAAAGGGAAGCCCCCATGAAGGAGAAGATGGATTGCTCCAGGTCGCCGAAGTAGACCGACACCGCCTGCGCGGCTGTGAGTTCGCGGACGATCGCCCATTGCAACGGGTTCAGATCCTGGACCTCGTCGACCTGGACCCAGCTGAAGCGCTCCTCGTCCGCCAGCGGGTGCTGGAGCAGCCGCAGATACGTCTCGTTGAGCAAATCGTCGAAATCAAGGGCGAGAAAGCGTCGCTTCAGTCCGCGATAGGCCTTCTCCAACAGACCCAACGCCCCCATTGACCAGAGGGCGTTCGCCTCCTGCGGCCAAGGGGATTCCAGCCGGCGGGGGATCCCGATGCGCCGCTGGTGGATGACCGACATGCCCGCGCGTGCACAGGACGCCGCGTCCACGCCGTTCTGCCGGCACCGGGCCAGAAATGTCTCCAGGTCTTCGCGCATCCTGTGGACCCGGTCCTCCGTGCGGTCCACGAGATGGGCCAGCACGGTCACCCCATGCGTCCGCTTCAGGTCCGACGGAAGTCCCATGCGGAGCTCCTCCCTAAGGACAGCCAGGACCTCGCGGGCCATGTCGCGCTGCTCGACCTCGTCGACGACGTGTCGTCCGGAATGGAGAAGCCCGACTTGCCTGAGGAACCGTTCGCAGAAGTGATGGAGATTGCCCACATCCGGCAACGGCCCCGTTCCGCCCTCCGCCACCACGCGTTCCCGCATCTCGAAGGCCGCCCGATTGGTGAATGTCGCGCAGAGCATGCGTTCGGGCGGCACACCACCCGCGAGCGCCGTTCGGATGCGCTGCGACAACATCTCCGTCTTCCCGGATCCCGGCGGCGCCAGGACCAGATGCCGCCCCTCGGCAACCTCCACAATCGCCCGCTGCTCGTCCGTCAAATCCATGTCGGTTCACTCCTTCGTCCTCTTCAGCATTTCCGGATCCACTGGACCCACACTGCGAAAGCGACAGTAGTAAAGCACAGATTCGCAAAAAGTTTCTTACAATTTGATTACAGGACGGTCGAACGCCGTCAGGGTTCGCAATAGCGGTAGCCGCGTCCCCAGACGGCCTCGAGATGGTCGGCGCCGGCACCGAGCTTGTTCCGAAGGCGGGAGATGGCGACGCTGAGCGTGGATTCGTTCCCCTTGAAGTCCACCCCCCAGAACTGCGTGAACAGCGCGTCGCGCGAGAACACCTCGCCCGGATGCCGCGCCAGCAGACGCATCAGCTCGATTTCCCGCATCGACAGTTCCGGACCCGGTCCGTCGTCCGACACCAGGCGGAACCGCACCGTGTCCACCTGCCATCCGGCAAAGGAGAAGCTCCCGTCCTCCGGCTCCCCCCTGTCGCCGCCGGCGCGTTGCAGGATCCGCGCGACCCGCGCCAGCAGGACCCGTGGGGACGAGGTCTTGACGATGAAGTCGTCCGCCCCCAGCGAGAGTCCGCGGAACTCCTCCGCGTCGCCCCCCTTCGCCGTCAGGAACAGGATCGGCACCTCGGCGTCCCGCGCACGGATCTCCGAGCAGACGTCGTAGCCGTTCATCCCCGGCATCATCACGTCGAGCAGCACGAGGTCCGGCCGTCGCGCCCCGAAGAGGGACAGCGCCTCCTTCCCGTCCGCCGCCGCGCGCACGGCGTAGTTCTCGCCTTCAAGCAGGGCGACGAGCCCTTCCCGGATGGCCGCCTCGTCCTCCGCCAGCAGAATCTCGGTCCAAGGGGTGTTCTCTTCCACAGCTTCGCTCCGTTCAGATGGTTCCCATGCGGACGGCCACCGCCGTTCGACACGGGACCAGCCTAGCACATATTCGGGCGAAATTGGACGTTGTGCGACCGATTGCACAACTTTTCGGAAAGAGGTCCGAAGAAACGAAAAACGCGAAGCAATCTGCGTCGCTTCGCGTTTCCTTCTCACCTCTGCGATTGGCGGAGGGAGGGGGATTTGAACCCCCGATACGGTGATTAGACCGTATGACGATTTAGCAAACCGTTGCCTTCAGCCACTCGGCCATCCCTCCTCGTCAGAAGTGACGAGTATAATACGAAATTTATCGGCGGATTGCAAGGGGGAAAGTAAAAGAGGTTGGTACTTCCCTTGGACCGGCCGCATGGTAGGGATCGACGTCCCGTCGATCCGTGCGGATGGATTGCCGATGCGGTGCGGATGTCGGGTCGTTCCGACATTAAATCCGACATCCATCGTCACACCATCCCGCGGCGCGACGAGGACGTCGCGCCCTACCGGGCGAGCACGCCAGCCCCACGCTCGTGCACCTCGACGCGGCGCTCGGCCGTGAGGCCGGCCGCATGGTAGGGATCGACGTCCCGTCGATCCGTGCGGATGGATTGCCGATGCGGTGCGGATGTCGGGTCGTTCCGACATTAAATCCGACATCCATCGTCACACCATCCCGCGGCGCGACGAGGACGTCGCGCCCTACCGGGCGAGCACGCCAGCCCCACGCTCGTGCACCTCGACGCGGCGCTCGGCCGTGAGGCCGGAGGCGCGGTCGCGGAAGAAGACGCGGTAGTCGCCCGGCGCGTCGTCCACGTTCGTCTGCACCGTCATCCGGCAGACACCGTCGACGGCGCAGGCGAAGCCCGTTCCGTCGAGCGGACGGCCGGCGGCGTCCGTCACGCGGATTTCGACCGGCAGGAGCGCCGCGACGGGGCGTCCCGCCTCGTCCAGCACGCGCAGCGTCGCCTCGAACGCGCCGCCCCGTGCCACGGACTTCGCCGCGGACGCATCCAGGGCGGCGATGCGCTGCTTCGCGAAGAGCAGCAGGCGGCCGTCGTTCGTCCCGTACTGGAGCGGCACCTTCACCCGTCCGCCTTCGCGCGCATGGGGGCACGCCCCGCCGCGCGAGAGCTCGTAGACGGCCTTCACCTCGTTCGCCGGATCGGCCTGCGTCACGCACCCCTCGAACGGCAGGCCCTTCTCCATCGTGAGTCCCCACTGCCCGACATAGTCGCCGAACGTCCGGTGGTCGTTGAGCGCGAAGACGTAGTCGACGTCCTTCCAGCGGCGCGCGAAGGTGACGAGCTCCGGGCTGGAGCTGTCCGTCGCCGGCGCGTAGCGGGACGCCAGGTCGGCGCGCAGCTGCGCGGCCTGCGCAACCATCTTCGCCTTCGCCCGCAGCGTCGCCGTGCGCGTGGCGACGTCGCCCTGGCGCCGCGCCTCCATCACGTCCACGTCCTCCGTGTGGTCGGAGGCGGGCGGCCGGTCGAAGCTCACCACGGGCACGCGCACGTCCGGCTTCAGCGCGGCGACGAGCTCGTCGTCCGCGACGAGGATGCCGCCCCGCGCCTGGAACGCCCGGATGCGGGCGATCAGCGCCGGCGTCAGGTAGCGGCACTGCGGCGCGTAGAGCACCTGCACGTCGTCGAGGCCATCGCGCAGAACCGACACCTCGTAGACGACGCGCGGATCGAGACGCGCGCGCTGCAGGAAGGTGATGGCCGGCGCCTTCCAGCCCCAGGAGGCGGGACCGCCCATCGCGCAGGTCGTGAAGCTCTCGAGCACGGCGACGGCAGACGGTGCGCGGCCGAGGCGCTTCAGCGTCGGGCCGAGCGGCGCGACGACGTCCTTCAGCAACGTGCGCAGCCGCTGCGCGGACTCGGGGTTCGTGTAGACGTAGCCGTGGTCGACGCCCGTCTCGTAGATCGTTCCCCAGCCGTGGTACATGATGGCCTGGACCGGCTTCGCGATCATCGCCCACGTCGCCTCCTGCAGGGAGTCCGGCGGAATCGTCGGGAAATCGGCGCGCGGACGGCGGGCCAGCCACGCGGGCGCGGGGGAGACGACCTTGTTCGTCGGCGCGATCTGGGAACGGTAGCAGATGAGCTGCGTCATGATCGAGACCTGCTGCCCGGGCCGTCCCGCGGCCATCGCGAACATCTCCTCGCACGGACCCGCCACGCTCATCGGCTCGGGCACGGCGTAGACCCACTGGTTGATCAGATCCACGGCGCCGCCGGAGCCCCAGCGGGGCGGACAGCGCACGGCGGGATCCCAGAAGACGAAGAAGTCGTCGCGCGGGCGCCGCTTCCGGTAGGCCGCCGCGATGCCGCCCGTGTAGGACGGCCACCCGTCGCCGCCGGACCAGAACCAGCGGTAGTAGGCGAGAACGGGATCGTCGTCCGGCACCACGCCGTCCGGGTAGCGCGTCCGCGCGACCTTCTCGTTCAGCGTCCTGCCCTCGACTTCGGGCGGGACCTCCCGTCCCGTCTCGGCCTTGTAGCGCGCCGCCTCGGTCCGGAAGGACGGAAACGTGCCGTCGCGGATCTCCGAACAGGGCAGCACGCCCTTGTAGGCCGGGTGGTCGCCCAGCGCCGCGAGGTCCTTCTCGACCCGGGGCAGGGCCGTCTCGAGCAGGACCGGATTGGAGACCTCGGGGTTGCCCTTTCCCTTCTTGCCGCGGATGCGGGGCGATCCCCTGCGGTCCTGGCGCCAGAAGTCCTCCTCCTTCGCGCCGTCGGGATATTCGACGCGCATCGAGCGCGTGAGTCCGACGCCCGCGACGAGCGCCTCGTCCAGCGCCGCGCGGCCCGCGTCTCCGGCCAGTCCGTAGCGCAGTCCGTGCGTGAAGCCGAAGTCCGCCAGCACCTGCGGCGGCGCGTCGAAGCCCCACATCAGGGCCGTCAGGTTCTCCGTCGCCCGCGGTCCGATTCCGAGGCCGTACACGCGCGAACAGGCGACGGACCGACCGGCGGCGTCGCGTCCCGAAACCGTCACGCGCAGCGGATGCCGGCCGGGCGCGAGGCGCGTCTCGACGGGGAGTCCGAACGGGAAGCGCGCGCCCGCGCCCAGACGCGGACACGCGCGCGTCCGCGTTGCGACGCAGGACGTGCGCGAGAACTGTTCGGTCCGCACCAGGACGTCCTTCAGTTCTCCGCCGGACAGGTTCTGCACGGCCAGGTCGAGAACGGCGTTCGTCTCTCCGCGCACATAG
Source organism: Kiritimatiellia bacterium (assembly GCA_016302985.1). GTDB lineage: Bacteria > Verrucomicrobiota > Kiritimatiellia > RFP12 > UBA1067 > RUG572. Next base: position 7,855 of record JAEDMN010000053.1, read on the forward strand.
GCGCGGCGGCCGGAGATCTCGACCGCCCAGGGATCGGTCCGGCAGGGCGTGATCGCCACGTGGCGGATGCAGCCCGGGAAGGCATGGTGCAGGGAGACCTCGCGGTCGCCCAGGACGGGACGGATGCGGACGGACGGCGCCAGCGGGCCGCCGCAGTCGAGCAGCGACGCGCGGCGCTGTCCGTTGAACTCCCAGGCGAGGCGCCGGTCGGCGCCGAAGTAGAAGGCGATCTCGCCCCTTTCGCCGGGCGCGAGCTTCACGCGCGGCCCCGACACATGGCAGGTCGTGTTCGAGAAGCCGCCGTAGAAGACCGGCTCCCAGACGCCGCCGCGCACGCGGAACATCAGCTGGAAGCCGCGGTTGGTCCACTTCGGGGAGTAGTTGACCGCCATGTCGTCCCAGAGCAGGCCCTCGGCGACCTGGTTCGTGCCGGCCGTGAACGTCGCCTCGAAGAGGAAGGCGCCCTTCGGCGTGCGGAGGGCGTCCAGCATGAAGCCGGCGGGGACGAGGCCCGAGGCGGCATCCGTCGCATGGAGGCCCGAGACGTCCCGGACGGCCGCCTTCCGCAGTTTTCCGCCGGGGGGCAGGCCCGAAGCGAAGTCCCACGCCTCGGCCGGTCCCGCGGGCCGCAGGAGCGTCCGCGGCGACTCGCCGTCCAGCGAAGGGACGCCCTGCGGGGCGTCTCGCCCCGGAAGCGGAACCTCGGAAAACACGGATGGCGCCGCGGAGAGCACCGCGAGCGCCATCAGCGTCGTCTGCGCGCAGTGAAGAAGCTTCATGCGCGCATTATATCACATCGTCCGACTAGCGGCAGAGCGTGTAGAGCACGCCGGCCACGACGGCCGAGCCGATCACGCCGGAGACGTTCGGGCCCATCGCCTGCATGAGGACGAAGTTGGTCGGGTCGTTCTGGAGCGCGACCTTGTTCGACACGCGGGCGGCCATCGGCACGGCGGACACGCCGGCGGAGCCGATCAGCGGGTTGATCTTCGTCTTGGAGAAGAGGTTCATGACCTTCGCCATGATGACGCCGGCGGCGGTGCCCACGCAGAACGCGCAGAGGCCCAGCGCCAGGATGCCGAGCGTCGTGCCCGAGAGGAACTTCTCGCACGCGAGCTTCGAGCCCACGGAGAGGCCGAGCATGATCGTGACGATGTTGATCAGGGCGTTGGACATCGTGTCCGCGATGCGGGAGACGGACGGGCCGACTTCCTTCGCGAGGTTGCCGAGCATCATGGCGCCGATCAGCGGCACGGCGGACGGCAGCAGGACCGCGCACAGGAGGAGCACGATGAGCGGGAAGCAGATCTTCTCGATCTTCTTGACCTCGCGGAGCGCCGTCATCTTGATCGCGCGCTCGGCCTTCGTCGTGAGCGCGTTCATGATCGGCGGCTGGATGATCGGCACGAGGGCCATGTAGGAGTACGCGGCCACGGCGATGGCGCCCAGCAGGTCCGGGGCGAGGCGGCTCGTGAGCCAGATGGCCGTCGGGCCGTCCGCGCCGCCGATGATGCCGATCGAGGCCGCGGCCTTGACCGGATCGACGCCGCCGAAGAAGTCCGCACCGAACACGGCGGCGAGGCCCAGCGCGCCGAAGAGCGCGAAGAAGATGCCGAACTGCGCGGCGCCGCCGAGCAGGGCCATCTTCGGGTTCGCGATCAGCGGGCCGAAGTCCGTCATCGCACCGACGCCCATGAAGATCATGATCGGGAACACGCCCGTGTCGATGCCGAAGTGGAAGAAGTAGTAGAGGAAGCCGCCCGGCTCGACGATGCCGCCGAACATCGCCGGGATGCCGGCGTTGTTCATGGCGACGACGCCGTCGTGCAGCATCTCCGGCGTCGTCACGCCCGCCAGCGGGCAGTTCGCGAGGAGGCCGCCGAAGCCGATCGGGAGCAGCAGCAGGGGCTCGAAGCCCTTGACGATGGCGAGGTACATCATGACCAGGCAGAGCGGGATCATGATGAGCTGGCCGATGCCGTACGGCAGGCCGCCGAGCACCTTGACCTCGTGGCCCTTCACAAAGGCGCCCTGGCCGTCGAAGTAGCCGCCGATCCACTTGCCGTTCTTGTCGTAGTAGCCGTTCGGCGTCTTGTAGCCGCTCTTGGGATCGTGCGGGTCCTTGCCGACCATGTCGTTGGCCGCCACGCGGTCCTTCTCCGCGTAGTTGCCGGTGATGAAGGCCGGCGCCTCCTTCTTCAGGAAGCCCGAGATGCCCATGTCGTCCTTGAGGTCGATGACGCGGTTGAGCGTCGTCTGCCACTTGGCCGGGGCGGCCGCCGCCTGATCCGCGGCCGGGGCCGCGAAGCAGCCGACAGCGACGAGCAGCGCCATAAAGAATTTCTTCATTGTTCTTTCCTTTCGGGGTAGGGCGCGATGTCCCCATCGCGCCGCGGCGGGCCGGGGCGGCCCGCCCGACCGGCTTGTCGTTAGCCAATCACCGCGAGCACGTCGCCCGTGGCGACCTTGTCCGTGGCGTTGACGTTGACCGTCACCGTGCCGTCGCACGGGGCCGTGACCGGCGTCTCCATCTTCATGACGTCCATGACGAGGATCTCGTCGCCCTTGGCGATCTTGGAGCCGGACTGGGCCGTGACGCGGAGGATCGTGCCCGGAACCGGGGCCTTGACCTCCTGGCCGCCCGCGGGAGCCGCGGCGGCGGCCGGCGCGGCCTTGAGGCCGGCCTCGGCCTTGAAGTCGACCGGCTTGCCGTTGACGACGGCCTTGCCGTCGCCCTTGATCTCGACGCCGTAGGCCTTGCCGTTGATCGTGACCGTCACGGCGCCGCCCTTGGCCGCCGGCTTGGCGGACTCGGCGAAGCGGCAGCCCATCGGGGCCTTGGACGGGTCCTTGAGGAAGAGGATGCCCTTCTCCTTGCAGGAGGCGGCGATGAAGATGTTCTCGTCCGTGACCGGCAGGCCGGCGTCCTCGAGCATCTTCTTCGCGACCGCGCCGCCCTTCTTGGGATCGGCGTCGTTGAGCTCGAGCACCGTCTTCGTCGTGGGCTGGCTGTAGGCCTTGTTGAGGTCGGAGGAGGCCATGAACTCGGAGGCCTTCTTGACGAGCTCCGGATCGGGGGCGACCGGCGTCTTGCCGAAGTAGCCGAGGAGCATCTTGGCGTAGCCCGGGGCGAACTTCTTGAACTTGCCGAACATGACGTTGTTGATCGCCTGCTGCGCGTAGAACTGCGAGACGGGCGTGACGGACGTGCCGAAGCCGCCGAGACGGACGCAGTCGTACATCTCCGCGATCATGTCGTCGTACTTGTCCATCATGTTGTTGTCGCGCAGCATCTGCGTGTTCGCCGTGAGCGCGCCGCCCGGCATCGGGCTCCACACGATCGCGGGCGAGACGTTCATCGCCTCCGGCGGGAGGAAGTACTTGGCCATCGCGGCCTTGAAGCCGTCCTCGGCCTTGCGGATCTTGTTGATGTCGAAGTCGAACTGGAAGTCCGGATCGCCGTCGAGGCAGTGCCACATCGTGATGATGTCGGGCTGGCAGGTGCCGCCGGACATCGGGGCCATCGAGAGGTCGATGCCGTCCGCGCCGCCCTTGAGGGCCGCGAGGTAGCAGGCGACGCCGTTGCCGGCCGTCTCATGGCTGTGGAACTGGATGTGCACCTTGTCGCCGAGGAGCTTGCGGGCCAGCTTCATCGTGTTGTACACGGTCGCCGGCGTGGACGTGCCGGAGGCGTCCTTGAACGCCACGCGGTCGAACGGGATGCCCGCGTCCATGATCATCTTCAGGCGGTCGCGGTAGAACTCCGGCGTGTGCGTGCCCTGGTTGTCGATGCCCGGGGGCAGGCCCATCATCGTGACGACGACCTCGTGCTTGAGGCCCGCGTCGTGGATGCACTGGCCGGACCACTTGAGGTTGTTGACGTCGTTGAGGGCGTCGAAGTTGCGGATCGAGCTCATGCCGTGCTTCTTGAACATCTGGGCGTGGAGCTTGATCATGTCGGAGCTCTGGCTCTCGAGGCCGACGACGTTCACGCCGCGGGAGAGCGTCTGCAGGTCGGCCTCGGGGGCCGCCGCGCGGAAGTCGTCCATGACCTTGAACGCGTCTTCCTGGCAGTAGAAGTAGCAGCTCTGGAAGCGCGCGCCGCCGCCCGCCTCGAACCAGCGCACGCCGGCGTCGTAGCACTCCGCCACGCAGGGGAGGAAGTCCTTGGAGAGAACGCGGGCGCCGACCACCGACTGGAAGCCGTCGCGGAACGCGGTGAGCATGTACTTGACTGTCTTCTTGGCCATTTTCGTTGTCCTTTTTAAATCAACACGGGAAATTTCGGTGTGTTCAGCCGAGCGCCACGGCAATGGCGAGGGCGATGTCGGCGTCGTCGTTCGACGCGGCCTTGGCGGGGGCCTTCTTCGGCGCGTCCTGCGGCAGGATGCCGTCGAACTTCGCCACGAACGCGCACGCGAACTTCGTCACGAAGATCAGCGCGGTGAGAAACGCATACACAATGCCCATGCCGGCGACCATCAGCACGAGACCCTGTCCGATATCTGCCATTTGCTCTTCTCCTTGGAAAAAGTGAGCAAATAGTATAGCGAATCCGTACGGGGAACACAATGGCGAAATCGGGGCGGGGGGGAGGGGCTAGGCGAGGGTCGCGGAGGCCATCAGCGCGGCGGCCTTCGGCCACGGCGCGCGCTGCAGCTGGCGGATGGTCGCCGAGTAGGCGAGGCGCTGCCGGTCGGTCTCGGGGGAGGACGCCGCGGGCAGTTCGCCCTGGCGTTTCCGCACGGCCTCCATCCACACCTGGCGGAGCAGTTTCTCGAACTGCTCCCCGACGCTCACTTCCGACAGCGCGGCGCCGTCCTTGCCCATGATCAGCTTGTCCAGCCAGGCGCGCTCGGGCTCCTCGAGTGCGCCGCGGAGCGTGCCGAGGGCCCCGGACGCGCCCGCGACGAGGTCCCGCCACGCCGCGACGACCTTGCGCGTCAGCCCGTGGCGCAGCACGGCGTCCGGCAGGTACGCGGCGGCGGTCTTCGCCACGTCCGCGTCCCCTTCGTTGGAGAGGAGGAACTCGCAGAGCGCCCGCTCGAGCGGCGAAGGCGCGTCCCAGGCCACGGGCCACACGGCGGGCGCCACCTCCTTGAGCCCGGGCGGCGGTTCGACGTCGATGTAGAAGTCGGGCGGCGGCTCGTCCCAGCCGCCGGCGGAGGACGGGGCGGGCTGCGCGGGACGCGGGGCCGGGGAGCGCGGGGCCGCGGGGGCGACCGCCGGCGGGGCGGGGCGGACGGGGGCCGGTGCGGACGCGCGGCCCTGGCTGCGGCCCTGTTCGCGCCGCACGGCCTCCTGCACCTTGGCGAAGTCGGCCTCGAGCGCGGCGACCGGCAGGTTCAGCATCTTCGCCGCCTCGGCCATCAGGGACGCCCGCAGCACGGCCGAGGGGCACAGCGCGATGGTCTCGAGCGCCGCGCGGCTCACGCGCGCGATCGCGTCGATCGAGTCCGGACGCGCCTCCTTCGCGAGCAGCGTGCGCACCTGGAAGTGCGTGATGGACTCGTAGTCGTCCAGACAGGCGCGGAACGCCTCGGGACCCCTCGTGCGGAGCAGCGAGTCGGGATCCTCGCCGGCCGGCAGCGTCGCGACGCGCACCGGCATCTCGGCCGCGAGGAACTCGCCGCCCGTGCGGATCGCCGCCTTCTGCCCCGCCCCGTCCGCGTCGAACACGAGCGTCACGCTGTCCGCGACCTTCTTCAGGATCTGCACGTGCTCGGCGGTGAACGCCGTGCCCTGGCTCGCGACCGCGGTCGGGAAGCCGCAGGCGTGGCAGCGGATGACGTCGATCTGCCCCTCGCAGACGATCGCCTCGCGCCGGGGCGCCTTGACGATGTTCGGGGCCGCCTGGTCGAGCGCGAACAGGATGCTGGACTTCTTGAAGATGGGGGTCTCGGGCGAATTGACGTACTTCGCGGCCTTCTTGTCGTTCGTCAGGATGCGGCCCGAGAACGCGACGGGGCGTCCCGCGCGGTCGCGGATCGTGAACATGAGCCGTCCCGCGAAGCGGTTGTAGTACGACCCGCCGGCGAACTTCGGCTGCAGCAGCACGCCCGCGGCGTGCATCTCCTCGTCGGTGTACCTGTACTTGCGCGCCCACTTCAGCATGGCGTCGGGCGACACGGGCGCGTAGCCGATGCAGAACTTCTCGGCGATTTCGTCGGAGAGCTCGCGGCTCGCGAGGTAGCGGCGCGCGGCCTCGGCCTCGGGCGCCACCTTCAGGCAGCGGCGGTAGAACTCCGCGAGCTCGGCGTGGAGCGCGTGCAGGCGCGCGCGCAGGCCGGCCTGCGGATCCTCCTTCTCCTCGATCTTCACGCCGCACTGCTGCGCGAGCTTCTTCACGGCCTCGACGAAGGTCAGCCCCTCCTGCTTCATCACGAAGTCGAAGACGGACCCGCTTTCGCCGCAGCCGAAGCAGTGGTAGTAGCCCTTGTCGGGATGGATGACGAAGCTCGGCGTCTTCTCGTGGTGGAACGGGCAGCACGCCTTGTAGTCCGCCCCCATCCGCCGCACGGGGACGCCGTAGGACGAAATCAGGTCGGCGAGGTCGGTCCGGCCCTTGATCTCCTCGATTGTCGCCGCGGGGATCGCCATTACTTCCGCAGCCCGGCCTGTCCGTAGTCCCAGGCCTTGAAGCCCAGCGCGAACGCGGGGGAGCCCGGCTTCAGGCGGAAGTCGTACGCGGCGGCGTCCTCGAACTGCGGGTCGGCGTACCGCCCGCCGGTCTCCTTGCCGCAGGCGGCCCACTGCGCCCAGTCGAGGCCGTCCAGCTCGGGCTTCCCGGAGACGTCCCACCAGAGGTTGTTCGCCCAGATCCCGCCCACGCCGCGCGGACCGCGCCCGACGAGCGGACCCTCGCGCACGAGGACGATGTTGTTCACGAAGTTGAGCGTGCACGGAATGCCCTGCACGACCTGCCGCTGCATGCGCACCGCGCCGAGCGACTTGTTCCACGCGAAGACGTTGTTGCGGATGACGCAGCCGGCGCCGTAGTGCTGGTGGAAGCCGCCGTCCGTCGTGTTCCAGCAGAGGTTGCGCTCCATCACGATGCCCTCGCTGCCCTCGTCCGTGTAGAGCGCCCAGCCGCCGTAGGAATAGGACCACACGTCGTGCACCACGTTGTCGTGGACCGTCGTCCCGTAGCTCGTGCCGAGCGTGTAGACGCCGCCCATGTCGCTCATGATCCCCTTGCCGAGGTCGTAGATCCTGTTGAACGCGATCTCGTTGCGCTGCGCGACGCTGCCCTGGAAGCCCCAGGTCCAGCCCACGGAGACGCCCGTGTAGAAGAAGTCGTGGATCTCGCAGTG
>JAEDMN010000054.1 GCA_016302985.1 Kiritimatiellia bacterium
CTACCGCCCGATCTTCTCGACGATGGCCGCGTGCGTCGCCTGCAGGTCCTTCAGCCGGGCGTCGAGCGAAAGCAGGTCCATGCCCTTGGACGGGGCTTCCAGCGGAGTCTGGGAACGGAGCATGTCGAGTTCAAGCACGCCCGCGTCGAAGGCCTTCGCGATGCACCTGCGCGAATCCTCGTCGGGCGTCCAGCCCTTGTCGACCGCGGTCTTCCATGTCGCCAGGCTGTCCTGCCATTCGGCCTTCTGGGCGTGCACGAGAGCTTGACGGCAGGTTTCGAGCAGCTCGGCCCGCTCGTTCAGCTTCGCGATCTCGTCCCGGGCGCGCGCCACCTCCTGCTCGAGTTCGCCCTGGCGCGTCTTGAGCGCGGCGGAGGCTTCGGTGACGGACTGCTTCTCCTGGAGGTCCTTCTGGAGGAGCGAGAGCACGCTCTCCTTGTCCTTCAGCGACGTCTTCAGCTCGGCGACCTGCGCCTCGAGCTGCTCGCGGGCCTGCGTGGCCGCCTCGAGGTCGCGGAGCCTCGTCTCGAGCGCGGCACGGGCCTTCCGGGACGCGTCGAGGGCCGCGTTCCTCTCGTCGAGTTCCCTGCGCGCCTTCGCCAGCGCGTCCGCGGCGGCGATCTTCTCCTTCGTGAGCGCGTCGCATGCCTTCTGCGCGCCCTCGAGTTCCGCGCGCCGGTCCTCAAGCGCCTTCCGCACCTGGGCGAGCTGTCCTTCGGCCGCGGTCTTCGCCTCGGCCAGTGCCGCGCGGGCCTTCTCGGACGCGTCGGCTTCGGCGGCCTTCGCCTCGAGGTCCTTCACCGCCTGCGCGTGCTTCGCCTTCGCGTCCAGCAGGGCCTTCTGGATGCCCTTCGCCTGCTTGACGGACGCCTCGGAGACCTTCTTCTCGATGGAGAGCTCGGACTTCAGGCGGGCGGCTTCGTCGGCCTGGGCCTTCGTCTCCTTGCGGGCCTGCCGGAGCTGCCTGGACAGGTCCGCGGACTTCGCCTCGGCCGCGTCCTTCGCCTGCTCCGCGGCCGCAAGCTGCGCGGCCACCGCTTCGGCCTGCGCGGTCTTCCGCTGCGCGGCCTGGAGTTCGCCCTGCACGCGGAGCAGGTCGGTCTGCAGCGTGGTGTTCTCGCGCGTCTTCCGCAGGACCTCGAGCTGGAGCTTCATGATCTCGATCTGGGCCTGCGTCACGGGGACGGGCGCGGCCGTCGCGGCCGCGGCGGGGGCCGGATCGGCCCCGAGGACACCAACCGCGCAGAACGCCGCCAGGGCGGACACCACCAAGCTGTTACGCTTCATCTGAAAACCTGTTCTCATTTGGAAAATACGTGGGCATGAGGAGAAACCCCGCTATTCTATCACAGGCGGGACTTCTCCTCAAGGAACCTCCGCCCCGGAACGCCGGACGCGCGGTCACTCGGTGACAAGAAGCCCGGTCAGGTGGCAGCCGTAGCCCTTGCTGGCGGGATTCCGCTCGGCAAGGGTCTCGACCTCCACGACGTGCCGGCCGGGCCGGTCGCGGCAGAGGAAGAGCGACGGCGTGTACCACCACCACTGGTCGCGGAAGCAGTCGAGGCCCTTCACGACCTCCTGTCCATCGATCTTCACGGACATCTTTCCCCAGTTGTAGGGCTGGTTGCCGAGGCGGTAGAGGATCGCGATGGTCGGGCCCTCGACCTCGAAGACGAGCCGTCCGGCCGCGTTCGTGCACGCGAGCCCGGCCCCCCAGCAGTTGTCCCGGAGCGGGAAGAATCCCCTGTTCTCGACGATCTTCGCGTCCTGGATCTGGCAGAAGCGCCCCTTGTCGTAGCGCGTGCCGAAGAGCGGGGCCGGCAGCGCGGGAACGACGCCGGGCGCGCGGTTCGCGGCCTTGAACGCGTCGTACCGGCCCCGCAGGGTCCAGTTCAGCAGCGCCGCCGCGTAGGCGTGGCCGTCGTCGTTCGGGTGCACGTTGTCCGGCGAGATGTCGGACCACTTCACCGCGCCCCCCTGCACGTAGGGGAAATAGAGCGCGTCGCGGTAGCTCACGTACGGCACGCCGTAGTGCCGGGCGACCTTCGCCTGCCACTCCTGCGAATTCCCGCCGCCCTTGCTCACCATGCCGAGCTGGACCACGGCGATGCCGCGCGGGTCCTTCAGCAGCTGGCGAATGACGCCCTCGTAGGACTCCGCACGCTCCTGCCCGGGCGCGTCGTTGACCGCGAACTCGACCGCCACGACGTCGGGATTCCTCGCCAGCACGTCGCGGCCGAGGCGGAACGCCCCGATGTCGGACCCCGTCGCTCCGATGCCGGCGTTGACGAAGTCGATCCGGCACTTCGGGAACGCCCGACGCCAGCCGGCGGCGAACTTCCGTCCCCACTGGTTCTCCGTCTTCGACGCCCCCGCGCCCTGCGTGATCGAACCGCCGATCACCGCGATGCGGACCGGCTCGCCCCGGTCGAGCCGCGCCCAGACCCGCTCGAAGCGCGTCCAGTCGCCGCCGACCAGCTGGGCCCGCGGGCCCGTCGTCTCAAGGGACGGCACCGCCGCCCCGCTCGCGAACTTCGCCGGCAGCTCGCCCACCCACGGATCGGCCGCGCATGCGGCCAGGGAGAGTCCCAGCGCAACGCCCAGCAGCATCTGCTTCATGATCGTCCTCCTCGGAGCCGTGTCGCGTTCATTCGCCGATGTGGAACGCGCCGAGCGGCAGGTTGACCTCGTTGTAGAGGGAGCCCCGCCAGGGATGCGAGAACAGGTAGCGCAGCTTCTTCGGCTCCTTCACGCCGTCCGCGACGACGACGAGGTCCCGTCCCTCGATCTGGCCGCGGGACTCGCCGCGCTCCGGCTTCCACATGCGGAGGTTCGCGATCTTCGCGGGCACGAACTGGCCGTCCGGGCCGGCGATCTCGAAGCCGTTCGCCGTCGACCAGTCGCCGTTGTAGAGGTACCAGCTGTCGACGTCGTTGAAGGACAGGACGAACTTGTCGCCGTCGACCTTCCAGGACTTCAGCGTCGGCGAGTCGGCCTTGAGATCCGCGAATCCGTAGTCGCGCTTGAGCGCGAGCAGCGCGAGGCGCTCGCCCACGGTCTGCTTGTCGTTCGGGTGGATGTCGCGCAGGTTGCCGACGTCGTTGATGACGGCCATGCCCGCGTTCTTCTCCTTCGCGGCGAAGATCGCCTGCCCTTCCTGGATCGCCGCGATCCGGTCGTAGCCCCACGGCGCGAGCTGCACGAAGTAGAGCTTCAGGCCCGGGTTCGCGAACTCCTTCGCCCAGCCGTTGTAGAGCGCCTGCATCTTGTCCGCGTAGCCGTGGCCCTCGGCCGCGTTCGAGCAGCCCTGGTACCAGATGAAGCCGCGGATCGCGAACGGCGTCCAGGGCTCGACCATCTCGTTCCAGAGGACGCGCGGCTGGTCCTGGATGCGGTAGTTGGCCTTGCCGGCCTTCTTCGCCGCGTCGTAGGCCGCGGGATCGAGCAGATTCTGGGTCGCCAGGCCGGCGCAGGACGGGACGGACGCGAGGCCGCTCGCGGGCGTCCAGGGCTCGGCGCGCGTGCCGCCCCAGTACGTGCCGACGATGCCGACCGGGATGCCGAGCGCGTTGTGGACCTCGAGCGCGAAGTAGACGCCCATCGCGGAGAAGCTGCCGCCGTTCATCAGGTTCTGCGGCAGGAACTTCTTCCACTCGACCGGCTTCGGCGCGGTCTTCTTCGGATGCACGCTCGTGCGGTAGTTGCTCTGGTGGCAGTAGCGGATCAGCGGCTTGCGCGTCATCTGCGCGCGCATCGCGCCCTTCCCGTCCCGGAAGTGGGGGTCGCCGCCGCAGAGCGGCAGCTCGGTATTGGACTGCCCCGCGCAGAACCAGACTTCGCCGACGAGGACGTCGTTGACCGTCTGGGCGCCGTCCTTGCCCGCGGCGACGAGCGTGGCGGGGTCGCAGCAGGCGGACATCGCGCCGAGGTCGACGCGCCACTTCCCGTCGGCGCCGGCCGTCGTCTCGGCAACGCGCTTCATCGTCGGGCCGTTGAAGGTCACGGTGACCTTCTCGCCCGCGTCCGCCGTGCCCCACACCGGCACCGCGCGGTCGCGCTGCAGCACCATGCCGTCCGCGAACGGCACCGCCATCCGGACCTTCGCCTCGGCCGCGAACGCCGCCACCGCGGCGCAGGCCAGAACCATCGAATACTTCGTCATGGAATGTTTCCTTTACTCGTTTGACAGATCAAATGGATTGTCGCCGGGAACGAGGGGATACTCCCGCCCCTTCCAGACGAAGACGCCGGAAAGCCCGTCCGGCAGCACGACGGCGCCCCGGACGCCGCCATCGGAGGAGAACTTCAGGTTCTGCAGCACCTGGCCGCGCGGCGTCGGCGTCGTGCTCCGGTACCAGGCGAGTCCGCCGGGCTGCGGCGCCACGCGCACCTTCGCGAAGCCCACGCCGTCTGGCTGCACGCCCGCGACGCCCGTCTGCAGGTGGTAGAGCGGATGCGCGCCCCAGGCGTGGCAGTCGCTGCGGGCGCGCACGCCCGGCGCCTCGAGCGGGGTCTTCAGTCCGGTCTTCACGTAGTCGCGCCAGAGGTCGAGGCGCTTCAGGAAGAGGTCCGCGCGGCCGAACTTCAGGTAGGTGTCGAAGAGGTAGTGCGAGAAGTAGACGGTCGTGCGGGCGAGGGACTTCTCCTTCAGCAGCCCCTCGAACGCGCGCTGCGCACGGGCGGGGTCCAGCGTGTCCGTCAGCAGCGCGAGGCACTGCGCGTGCTCGCTGAAGACGTCCTTCTTCGCCGTGTCGGCGACCAGACCGCGTGACTCGTCCCAGAAGGCCGCGACGCAGGCCGCGGAGACGCGCCGCGCCTTCACGGCCCAGTGCGCGGCGAGGTTCGTCTCGCCGAACGCAAGCTCGACGAACGCGGCGGACTCGAGGGCGTAGACGTAGAGGAGGTTGTTCACCGCGGAAAGGCCGCGGCGCCCGTCCGGCGCGTTGCCCCAGGTGTCCCATTCGGGCACCCAGTCCTGGAAACTCCAGCCGGGGAGGTCCTCCACGAGCCCCTGCGCGTTCTCGTAGTACGCGAGCGCGGAGAGCGTGTGGCGCATGCCCGCGAGACGCGCGCGCAGGAAGCGGTCCGTCCCGTGCCACCGCGCGTAGTCGCGCAGCATCGCCACCCAGCACATCGAGTAGGTGGAGGAGTCCTGCGTGTAGAAGGACGGGAAGTTCATCGGGATCATGCCGTCCGCGCGCCGGCCCGCGTCGAAGAGGCCGATGCCGAAGCGCGTCAGCCGGACGTCCGAACTGATCGCGTTCATGATCAGCATCTGCACGCGGGTGTCCCCGGGATACATCTGCTGCTCGAAGAAGGGACAGTCCATGTACATCTCGTGCATGCAGTTCTGGAGTCCGCGCACGCAGATCGCCTGCACGTCCTTCAGCGTCGGGTCGTCGCACGCGAAGGACGCCTCGGGCTCCATCGGGTAGCGCGTCTCGACGGCCGCGAGACGCGTCAGCGTGAGCGGCGCGTCGCCCGTCTTCACCTCGAGCTCGCACCAGCGCCCGCACCGCCACCACGGGCTGGTGAACACGGCCTTCGCCCGGCCGTCCGGCAGGAAGGTGTCGCGCATCGCGTGCAGGCAGCGCTTACCGTCGAAGGCTCCGCGATCGGCGCGGCGGCCCGCCCCGTCGTAGAGGCTTTCGGCCCAGCCCCAGCGGATCCGCGCCCCGGCGCCGCCGGACGTCTCCAGCTCGGGATATGCGCAGAAGTAGTTGCCCAGGTCCCAGACGAGCCGCAGCTCCGTGTGCGCGGGAACCGTCACGGCGGTCCCCTTCGCGCGGAGCGCCTCGAAGGCGGCCACGGACGGATGCGCCGCGTCGGACGCCGCATAGAAGACGTCCGGCCCCGGCGCGAAGCGGTTCTGCGCCGCCTTGAACGCGCCCGGCGCACGGGGGACGTAGAACGGATCGGGGCGTTCGGTCGGGTAGAGCGGCCAGCGGCCAGAGGGCGGACGACCGCCGTACTCGTTGTCCACGACCGGGCCGGCGACCACGGAGACGGGGCGGAACGCGGACGCCCCGGGGACGTCGTCGAGAAAGCCCGTCCCCTTCGCCTCGCTCTGCTCGCCCGTCGAGAATGCCTCGCTGTCGCCCTTGCCCGTCATGCGCGTGCCCTTCAGCTCGGCGGCGGTCCAGGACGCCCGTCCCGTCGTCAGCACGGCGTCGTACGCGCCCTCGGCCTTGAGCAGGAACGCGAGCTGTCCGCGGCTGCGGTTGCAGCTCGGCCCATGCGCGCCGAGCATGTAGACGACGCATGCGAGTTCGTGCTCGCCCGGCTCGAGTCCGTCCACGCGGTAGCTCTCGTAGTACCACTTCCCGGGGAAGCCGTGGTGCGGGCCGCGCGCGACGGGCCGGCCGTCCAGCAGCAGCACGAAGCGCTCGTCCGCGGAGACGTCGAAGGCGAGCGGGCCCGGCTGCGCCGTGAACGTGCGGCGGAAGCGGACGAACGGCGTGTAGGAACCGTGCGCCCCGGCCACGCCCGGCAGCGTCACCCAAGCCGCCTCGTCGGCGGCCTGGACCCTGCGCATCGTGGTGTTGCCGCGGTCGAAGCGCTCCGGACGGAACACCTGCGTCACCTCGAAGGCGGACGCCGCGCACGCGCCGAACAGCGCGGACAGGAGGCAGAGTCTCTTCATTGGAAATCCCAGTCGCGGGTGCAGACATACTGTTCGCGGACCTTCAGGTCCTGCAGCCAGCACTTCACGTAGTTGATCTGAAAGGGTCCGGATCCCGCGGTGCGGACGCCCTGGAACGCCACGTTGTCCCACAGCCAGTCCGTCGTCGGCCAGATGGCGACCTTCGGCCTCACCGCGGCGTAGAACGCGCGCGAGGCGCCGAACTGTCCGTGGTGGCTCATGAAGACGACGTCGTGCGGGAGCTTCGCGGGGATCTCGCGGACGAGCTTGTCGGACGCCTCCGCGCCCAGGTCTCCCGTCACGAGAATCGACTTGCCGCCCATCTTCGCCGAAAGGCAGATGGACGCGTTGTTGCAGGCGTTGCGGGTGATTGAAAGGTCGTAGTCGTTGAGGACCTCGAACGTCAGGCCGCCGAGGTCGTACACCTCGCCCTTCTTCAGCGGATGCGGCCAGTAGCGGTGCTGCTGCAGCTGGCCGCGGAAGTTCCGGCTCGGCGCATTGCAGTCCGGCTCGTGCTGCGCGAACCAGTCCTCGGGCGGGAATGCGTAGTGCAGGGACTTGATGGTCGGCTTGAGCTCCGGATGGCGCGTCATGATGCCGTGGAGCGCACCCCAGTGGTCCGAATGGTTGTGCGTGATGAACCAGCGCTCGACCACGCCGCCGAGCTCCTTGAGGAGCCTCCCGAGCGCCTCGGCGTCCGCCACGTCGCCGCCGTCGACGACCGCGACGCGTCCCTCCGGCGAGACGAACACCGTGCCCAGCATCTGGCCGAAGCCGCGGTTCGAGAGGCAGTACATGCGGCCGCCGCCCGCGAAGAAGCCCTTCACCACCGAACGTTCGGGCGTGCGCCCGCCGTGCCGATAGGGCTCGTCGGCGCGAAGGACGGCCACGGCGGCGGCCAGCGCGAAGGCGGTGCGGAGAAGAAGCTTCTGCATGGGGACCTCACTTGCTCAGGGCGTGGTATTTCGGATTGCGGAGGAAGTAGCTCGGCGCGCAGCTCCAGGCGTGGCACGCGCTGTTGATCTGGTGGCAGCCGTAGGGGCTGGCGAAGTCGTCGCCCGGCACGAAGGCCTCCCAGAAGGTGTCCGCGCCCTTCTCCACCATCTGTCCCCAGTAGGAGAGCAGCAGCGCGTCGGCGCGGGCGCGCAGGCCGGCCACGTAGAGCGACTCGACGAGGTAGTGGTAGCCGTAGGGCGTGCGGGGACGGTCCGCCTTCGGATCCGCGAGGACCGTCTCGAGGCAGCGTCGCGCGTCTTCCGGGGACGGCACGCCGGCGAGCACCATCCAGGCCTGTCCGAGATAGGACGGCGTCCTGTTGTCCTCGGCGACGAACAGCCCGCGTTGCGCGTCCCAGAGCTTCGCGCGGGCGGCCGTGGACATCTTCTCGACCATCCCGGGGATGTACGCGACCTCCTTCTCGCGCCCCAGCGCCTGCGCGAGGCGCCACATGCCCTTCAGGCCGAAGATCAGCGCGCCCTGCTCGGGCACCTGGCGTGCGAGGTTCGCGTGGTCGATGAAGTACCACCACGGGAGCGTCGTGTGCAGGAGGCCGTCGGCGTCGACCGTCTCGAGCACGTGGTCGAGCTGCTTCACGCAGAGCGGCCAGAGGTCCTCGGCCGTCGCCCGGTCGCCGGAGGCCTCGAGATACTCCAGCACGACCGTCGGATACAGCGCCGTGTAGTCGAGGATGTGGCAGTTCCCCTGCTTCGGGAACGGCTGCTCGTAGGCGTCCGTCCCGACGACGCCGCTGTCCTTCGCCGTGCCGGCGAGCAGGTACATGGAGCGCTTGACGACGTCGAAGTTCCGGTAGGTCTGGTAGTCGGCGAGCGCCTCGAGGCGCAGGTCGCCCAGCCAGAGGCGGCGGTCGCGCTTCGGACCGTCCTCGAGCATCGTCTGCATGCAGTCGCGCAGCGTGTTGAGGGCCACGCGGTCGATCTTCGCGGCCGTCGCGTTCGGCGGCGTCCAGGGCACGAGCTGCCGTTCGTCGGCGGAGCTCTCCGCCGTCGCGGTCACGCGCTCGAAGACGGGCACGTCGTGCGGACAGGCGACGACCTCGACCTTCACGTAGCGGAAGGCGTAGCGGCGCGGCAGCGCGTAGTCCATCGGCGCGAAGTCGAAGGTGAAGACCTCTTCGGGATACCAGGAGGCGCAGAGCCCCGTCTTCGCGGGATCCGGCGGCACGGCGATTTCCGCCGGCACTTCGCCGAACGTGAACTTCAGGCGGCACGGCGCGTCCATCGGGCGTCCCCGCTCGCCGAGGCGGAACGAGAGGCGTCCGACGAGATGCTCGCCGAAGTCGAGGACCATCGTCTCGCCTGCGTGAAGCCGGCGATCGAGGCAGGCGTCGCCCTTCGCGGCCTCGACGGCCCTCCAGCCCTGGAACGCCCCGGCATCGCGCTCCATCCGCACGAGGCGGACGGGAGCCAGGTCGCGCTTCACGAGCTTCGGCTTCGCCGCCTCGGACTTCGCGATCCAGCCGGCACGCCGCTCCAGAACCGTCTTCAGATAGGGCGCGAAGGTCGCGTCGGTCAGACCGAACGCGCCCTTGATCGTGCCGGCCTGCACCGGCGTACCCAGAGGCCCCGCGGCGCACACGGTCCGCGCGGCCATGAGGACACCGAGGGAGAACGCACTGACGGCAACCCGCATTTGCTTGATTTTCATGTTTGGGCATTCTACCATATCTTCACTGGGAATATCCACATGAATCATTCCCCCGCCATTTCCGATGTGCTATAATATTCCGCATGAAAATTCATCTTTCGCTTATCTTATCTGCAATTCTCATCACTTCTGCTCTCGCCGTGCCGCGCGCGGACCGGACGGCGAAGGTCGATGCCGAAGGCGTCCTGCGCTGGAACGACGACGGGGCGGAAGTCGCCCTGGTGGGCGTCAACTACTATCCGCCCTTCACGTGCGACTACCGGCACCTCACCGACCTCCATGCGGACATCAAGGAGGAGATGCGCCGCGACGTCGCGCACTTCCGCCGCCTCGGGCTCGGCGTCGTGCGGATCCACTGCTTCGACCGCGAGTTCTCCACTGCGGACGGCGGGTTCGTCGACAACCACCATGTCGAGCTGCTCGACTACCTGATCGACCTCTGCGCCGAGAACGGAATCTACATGGTCCTCACCCCGATTGCCTGGTGGGGCGGCGGCCACTACGCACCGGGCAACATCGACGGCTTCTCCAACCACTTCGACATGCGCGCGATGACGTCCGACCGCCGCGCCTGGAAGGTGCAGGCCCGCTTTCTGAAGGCGTTCGCCGAGCATGTCAACCGCTACACCGGGCGGCGCTACGCGGACGACCCCGCGGTCCTCGCCTTCGAATGCATCAACGAGCCCCTCTACCCCAGGGACCATCCCGACAGCGAGGTCACCGCCTACATCGACGCGCTCGTGGACGGCCTCCGCGCCTCCGGCACCACGAAGCCCGTCTACTACAATTCCTGGCAGAATCGCAACGCGGCCGCCGGCGCCTCGACGTGCGACGGCGTCACCGGCAGCTACTACCCGACCGGCCTCGTCGCCGGCCACGCGCTGGAGGGTCCGCAGCTCGGCCGCATCCACGCCTCCTCGCTCATGCCCGACGCGTCGATCGCGAAGAAGTCGCGCCTGATCTACGAGTTCGACGCCGCGGACACCCCCGGCTCGTACATGTACCCCGCGATGGGCCGGCTCTTCCGCCACGAGGGCGTCCAGGTCGCCGCGATGTTCCAGTACGACCCGCTCCGCATCGCGAACATCAACACCGGCTGGAAGACGCACCACCTGAACCTCGTCTACACGCCCGCGAAGGCCCTCTCCATCGCCATCATGGCGGAGACGTTCCGGCATCTGCCGCGGAACTGCGGCTACGCGCCCCACGGCACCGAGCTCGTCTTCCCGCCCTTCCGGGTGGACGCCGCGCGCGACCTCTCCGAATTCCTCCAGGGCGACCGCTACTACTACACGTCCGACCCCGTCGCGCGGCCTTCCGACGTGGCCGCCCTGCGCCATGTCTGGGGTTGCGGCACCTCCGCCGTGGCGGGCTCGACCGGCAACGGCGCCTACTTCCTCGACCGGATCGCGGACGGCGTCTGGCGCCTGCAGCTCTACCCGAGCGTCTTCACCGTCAACGACCCGTACTCCGGCAGCCGGTCCGTGAAGGAAGTCGTCGTCCCCGAGCACCCCGCCGTCACCGTGCAGCTGCCCGACCTGGGGACCGGCTGGACGGCGACCGGTCCCGCCACGGTCCGCGCACGGAACGGCCGCGCCGTCCTCGCGCCGGGCGACTACGTGCTCACGCGCGACGCGCCGACGGACGGACAGCTCGCCGCGGCCCGCGCCGCCGACCTGCCGCCGTTTGTCGCGCCGGCCCCCGAAGCGCCCACGCCGCGCATTTCCGCGAAGGTTCCCGCCCAGTGGCGCGCGGGGACCGCGATGCCCTTCGCGCTCCACGCGTTCGCCGCCACGAACGTGAGGGCCCGGCTGGTCCGCGCCGCGGACGGAACCGCGCGGTCGTTCCCCGTCGCGGGGACGCCCCCCGTCCTCCCCGCCGACCTGCTCGCGCCGGGCGACTGGCGCCTCTCCTTCACGGCCGAGGGGGCGGCCGGGCGCGTCGACCTCCCGTCGGCCGATTCGGACGCCATCTCGTGGGGCCGCGCGCCGGGCGCACGGCCCGTCTCGCTGATGCCGGCCGTGACGGCCCGCCCCGTCCCGATGCAGCACAACGTCGGCGCATCCGCGACGCGTCGCCCCGACGGGTCGATCCTCCTGTGCACGGACGACTCCGCGGCGAAGGACGCCTGCGGCGGATTCGCCGCGCCCCTCGCCGGCATTTCCGCCTGCGACCGGCCCGCGCAGCTCGTCGTCGAGGCCGAGAACCTCGGCGCCGGCGACGCCTGGCTGGAGATCGGCTTCCGCACGGACAAGGGGGGCTTCGGCGTGAACGCGCGCCTGCGGCCGGGACGGAACGTCGTCGCCTTCATGCCGGAGGAGATCCAGCCCCTCTGGGGCGGCCCGCGCACGGCGCGTCCCTGGGAGCGGATCCGGCAGCTCTCCGTGCTGACGGGCGCCTGGCTGATGCGTGGACGCCCCCTGCCGGCGCAGTCCGTCGTCCTCCGCCGACTCGAGCGCGTGGAAGTCGCACCGGGCTTCGCCCTGCGGGCCTGCGGACACGCCGCGGAATGGGAGTTCTTCGACGTGCGCGCCGCGCTGCGTCGGGGTTTCTTCAGCCCCGGCGCCGGCATCTGGCGCCAGGGCGACGTGGACGACCGCGGCGAGCCGGCCGTCCGGCTGCACGCGGAGTCCTTCACCGGACGGGTCGACAGCGCCTCGTTCCGGCTGAACGCGGACGGGGCCGCCTACGCGCGCCTTTTCCCACAGGCCGGACGCGGCCGGACGCTGCTGCTGCGCGCCCGCGCCCTTCAACCCGCCACGGACCGGCTCGAAGTCGCGTTCACGCTCGCGAACGGACAGGTCTGGGGCGCGGTCGTGCCCCTCTCCTGCGACTGGCGCGAAATCCGCATTCCGCTGGACACCCTCCGCTACTTCCAGCACTGGAATCTTCCGCCGATCGCGGAAACGGACAGACCGGACATCCGCCAGGTGCAGTCCGTCAACTTCTGCTTCGGGAAGTGGCTCTTCCCCGCGTCGGCGCACCTCCCGCACGACGTCGAGGTCTCGTCCCTGCGCATTGAAGACTAGTTTGTGGTATAATCCCGATATATGAACATTCCTGCCCAGTTGCTTGCGGCCTTTCCGAAGCGTCCGCTGGACCTTCACAAATATTCCGCCGGCACCGTGACCGTCGTCGGCGGGTCGTCCCACTACATCCACGCCCCCGTCATCGCGGGCCTTGGCGCCCGCGCGGCCGGCGCGGGGCTTGTCCAGCTCGTCGTCCCCGACGCCTCGCGCATCGCGGCCGGCAACCTCGTGCCCGAAGCCACCTTCACCAAGCAGACCCCGGGCTGCGTCCCGCCCCGTGCGGACGTCACCGTGGTCGGCATGGGGCTTTCCGTCACCCAGAACTCCGAGCTGCTCCTCTCCCGCCTGCTCTCCGGCAGCACGGGCCGGTTCGTGCTCGACGCGGACGCCCTCAACATCATCGCGAACTGGTACGCGAAGAAGTCCAACGCGCTGCCGGTCTCGAACGGGCAGGAACTCGTCTTCACGCCCCATGTCGGCGAAGCCGCGCGGCTACTGGCCTGCACCTCCGAGGAAATCAAGGCGGACCGCGTCGCGGCCGTCCACCGCCTGGCCGACCACTACCACTGCATCGCCGTCCTCAAGGGCGCGAACACGCTGGTCGCCGCCCCCGGGCGCGAGGAGGTCTTCACCTGCGCCGCGGGCAACCCGTTCATGGCGCTGGGCGGCATGGGCGACCTGCTCTCCGGCATCCTCGCCGCGCGCTGGGCGTACCTCGCGAAGAACGGCGACGGCAACCCCTTCCTCGCGGCCTGCGCCGCGGTCTGGCTGCATGCCGCGGCGTCGGACGCGCTCGTCGCCGCCGAACCGCCCGTCGACCCGTCCATCGTGAACACGGCCGCCGCCGTGGGGTCGCTCCGCGTCCGCCTCGAGAGGAACTGAGCATGGTCGACTACGAGTCGCTGATCCGCCATCTCTCCGTCGCCGACGCGAAGCCGTTCGGCCTCCTCTCCCAGCAGGCCTCCCCGACGGCGGAGATCCTGCACGACGCCTTCGGCGCGCGCCTGGCCTGCCTCTACTCGGCCGAGCATGGCTGGTTCGGCCTCGCGGGCGCGGGCGAGAAGACGGGGCACGAGACGCACCCCTTCTGGGGCGTCCCGGTGCATTCGCTCTATGGCGAGACGCGCCACCCGACCCCCGCGATGTTCGCCGGCGTCGGGCGCGTCGTCGTCGACCTGCAGGACATCGGCGTGCGCTGCTACACGTACCTCGCCACGCTGAAGAACATGCTCGAGGGCGCGGCGGAGAACGGCGTGCCCGTGACGGTGCTCGACCGGCCGATCCCGCTGGGCGGCATCCTCGACGGTCCGATGCGCGAGCCCGCCTTCTCCTCCTTCGTCGCCCCTCTGAACATCCCGCTCTGCCACGGCATGACGCCGGGCGAGTGCGCGCAGTACATCGTGCGCGCGGAGCGCCTCGACGTCGACCTGACGGTCATCCGGATGAGGGACTGGTCGCACGCGTCGCGCGCGCCCTGGCCGAACTTCGTCCCGCCCTCCCCCGCGATCCGCAGCTGGGACTCCGCGGCCCTCTATCCGGCAACGGTCTTCACGGAGGCGTACGGGGCCGTGGACTGCGACCGCTTCGGATCGCTGGCCTTCCGCGTGCTCGGCGCCCCCTGGTTCGACGTGCAGCGCCTCCTGCGGGACTTGCACCCCGTGCTCCCGGCCTGCGGCATGGGCGCGCGCGCCATCCGCTACCGGCCGTCGGGCGGCGACTACCGCGACCAGGTTCTGGACGGCCTGCTCCTCTCGGTCGAGAATCCGGACGCCTACTACCCGGTCACGGCCGGCACGGCGATCTGCGCCGCCCTGCTTCGCCGGCACGGGGAGGATTTCCTCCGCAACGCCCGTCCCGAGTGGATGGACAAGCTCATGGGCTCCCCCGCGGTGCGCGAAGCAATCGAGGCGAAGTCGCTGGACAGCGTCTTCGCCTCGTGGATTGCCGCGCAGGACGCGGCCTACGTCCCCTCGCGGGTCGACCTGTACCGCTAGCGGCGGTTAGAACGCCGCCTTCAGGGCCGCGGCCTTGTCCGTCTTCTCCCAGGGGAAGTCGGCGCGGCCGAAGTGGCCGTAATTGGACGTGGCGCGGTAGCTCCAGCCCTTCGGCTTCGCCAGGCCGAGTTCGCGGATGAGCATGTACGGACGGAAGTCGAAGACCTTGCCGGAGAGGATGAGCTTCTCCAGCTGCTCGTTCGTCACGCCATGGTTCGTCCCGAACGTCTTCACGCAGACGGAGACGGGCTTGTCGACGCCGATCGCGTACGCGACCTGGATCTGGCAGCGGTCCGCGAGCCCGGCGGCGACGATGTTCTTCGCCACGTAGCGCGCGTAGTAGGCCGCGCTGCGGTCGACCTTCGAGGGGTCCTTCCCGCTGAACGCGCCGCCGCCATGCGCCGCCATGCCGCCATAGGTGTCCACGATGATCTTGCGGCCGGTGAGGCCGCTGTCGCCCGTCGGCCCGCCCACCACGAACTTGCCGGTCGGGTTGACGTAGAACTTCGTGCGGGGCGTCAGGAGCTTCGTCTTCGCGAGGCACTCGCGCGCGATCTCCTCGAGCAGCGCGTAGGACTTGCGGTTCGCGCCGTCCTCGGTGGTCTGGTGGGAGAGCACGACCGTCTCGATGGAGACAGGCCTGCCGTCCTCGTACGCGACGGAGAGCTGGCTCTTGGAGTCGGGACGCAGGAACGGCACCTCGCCGGACTTGCGGAGCTTCGTGAAAAGCTGGAGGAGGTCGTGCGAATAGACGATCGGCGCCGGCATGAGCGACTTCGTCTCGTTCGTCGCGTAGCCGAACATCATGCCCTGGTCGCCGGCGCCCTGCTTC
>JAEDMN010000292.1 GCA_016302985.1 Kiritimatiellia bacterium
AGGGGACCGTGCTGCGGATCGTGGGCGGGCGCGGGGACGAGGAGGGTCCGGCGGCGTTCACGGAGCAGCCCGGTTCGGCGCTGATCGGCCTCGTCTTCTGGTATCCGGAGCAGGACCTCGCCGACCCGAAGCCCTATCCCTGGACGATCCGCACGACGCGGCGCGCGAAGGTCGCGAACGACGGGCAGGCCGTCTTCGACTGCGTGCTGGTGAACGCGTGGCGGGGCATCGCGATCGGGCCGGAGTGGAACGAGCTGCACACGTTCCGCAACGTGCGGATCTGCGCGTTGAAGACGGGCTTCGCGGTGGACTCGGTGACGGACATCGGCCGCGTGAGCGAATGCGCCGTCTCGCCGTCCGTCTGGGCGGCGAGCGGATTCCCCGGGGCGCCGGCCGCGGGCGTCCTCGCGGACTGGTTGCGGGCGCGGGAGACGGTCGGCGCGGACTACGGGCGCAGCGACTGGGAGTTCATCTGGCGGCTGCGCGTGGAGGGCTACCGGACGGGCGTGCGGTTCCGGAAGGGGGCGCGCGGGCTGACGAACGCGGTGATGGCGGACTGCGACGTGCGGGACTGCGGGGTGGCGCTGGACGTCGCGGCGCTCAACGGCGTGGGGCTCGCGGTGTACGACTGCCGGCTCGCGGGCGCCGAGGCGTCCGTGCGCCTGGCGGAAAAGCTCGACTCGGTCGTGCAGTTCCACCACTGCGAAATCGCGGGTCAGGCGCCGGAGAAGGACGACCGGTCGATCGTCGTGAAGGGCGAAGGGATGCCGGTCAAGGCCGAGACGGCGCCGTTCCGCGCGCCGGCCGTCCGAGACCTGTTCGACGTGGCGGCGTTCGGCGCGTCCCCGTCCCTCGACGACAACGCGGGCGCGTTCCGGAAGGCGCTCGACGCGGCGGCGGCGAAGGGCGGCACGGTGTACGTGCCGGCGGGCTACTACCGGTTCAAGGGCAATCTGCGCGTGCCGGCGGGCGTCGAGCTGCGCGGCTGCACGGACGCGCCGCACCACACGTGCTCGGGGGGCTCCGTGCTGATGCCGCTGCAGGGACGCGGGGAGGAATCCGGCGAACCGTTCGTGTCGCTCGCGCCGGGGGCGGGTCTGCGCGGGCTCGGGTTCTGGTATCCGGAGCAGACGTTTCCGAAGCCGGTGCCGTATCCGTGGACGGTGCGGTCGCTGGGGCCGGGGTGCTGGGTGCGGGACGTGAACATCGGCAACGGGTGGCAGGGCGTCGACTTCGCGACGAACCCGTCCGACGGGCATGTCGTCTCGTACCTCTCCGGCTGCTGCTGGCGGCGGGCGCTGCAGGTCGGCCGCAGCGCGGGGACGGGCTGGGTGGAGGATCTGCAGTTCAACCCGCACTACGCGGCGCGGCGCGCGCCGGGGCTGCCCGTGCCGGCGAGCCTGGGGAAGATCCCGGGCGACGGGGCCGTGCTGCTGCGCACGCAGCTCGAGGGGTTCGTGTTCCGGGACTGCGCGGACGAGCGGGTGCGCGGCACGTTCCTGTACGCGGCGCGGGACGGCATCGCGTTCCACGGGAGGAACCGGGCGGAGGTGCTGATCCACGGCACGGACACGGGGGCGCGGGCGTGGGTGCTCGAGCAGGCGGAGGGGAGCGAGCTTCGGGCCGCGCTGGCGCAGCTCGTGCCGTACGAGTCCCCGGCGGAGGTCGAGAAGGGCGCGGTCGTGGCGCTGCCCGGGGACGCGGGGGCGAGCACGTTCCACGCGAGCCAGTTCTGGGTGGACCGGCCGACGCTCGTGCAGCGGGGGCGCGGGTCCGTGGAGCTGGAGGTCTTCAACAGCCTGTCGGGCCCGGTGGTCGTGGCGGGCGGCGCGGTGCGGGTCGCGGACGGCCAGTTCAGGCTGGGACTGCCGGCGCATGCCGAGGTGACGGGCGGGTCCGCGCGGATCGAGTGCTGCTCGATGCGGGGCGGGGCCTTCAAGGTGCGGGACCCGGGGCGGCGGGCGGACTGCCGCGGGCTCTCCTTCAGTCCCCAGGGGCGCACGGGCATGCTGCCGGACGCGCCGCCGAAGGACTTCCTGCTCGACTGCGAACCGGGTTCGCCCGTGCAGGCGATCGAGGGGCGCATCGCGGAGCGGGGCGGCCTCCGGAAGTTCAGCGACTGGAGCTGCCGGGTCGTGCCGGACGGCGAGCGGAACCATGCGGTCCGCTTCCGGGGGAAGTCGGACGACCCGTCGTATTCCTTCCTCTACTGCCAGGTCGCGGCGCCGGACGTGCCGGTCTATCCCGACACGGTGCTGACGTACCGTCTGAAGCCGCTGAACGCGAAGGGGCGCGAGGTCACGCTCGACCTGCTCTTCACGGACGGGGCGGTGCTGCGCGAGAGCGGCGTCGCGCCGGGGGGCGTGCGGAAGGCGGAGGCGGACGGCTGGATCCGCTGCCGCGTGGGGCTGGCGCCGGTCGCGGGGCGGACGATCCGCAGCGTGATGGTCCGCTACGACTCGCGGGCGGGGGGCGAGCCCGTGGACGCGCTCGTGGACGACATCCGCCTCGAGACGCCGAATCCGCGGGAGAACTGGTCCGCGCGGGCGGTGCTCAGGGACGGGGTCGTGACGTTCGACCCGCCGTACCCGCACCGGGCGTACTACACGCTGGACGGGCGGAGCGTCGGCGCGGACGCGGCGTCCTTCACCGGCAGCCTGCGCCTGCCGCCCGGGACGCGCGAGTTCCGCTGGTCCCCGAGCCTGCGCGACGGCACCCCCTCGGGCCTCGAATTCCCGCTTGAAGTTCTCCGCTGACACCTCGGATTCTGCTATAATATCTCCCCTATGGACATCCTGAAGAAAATTTTCGGCACCAAGAACTCGCGCGAACTCAAGAAGATCCGTCCCATCGTGGCGGAGATCAAGCGCATCGAGGAGGAATACGAGGCGAAGCACTTCACGGACGCGGACTATCCGCGCATGACCGCGGAGTTCAAGGCGCGCGTGGCCGGCGGCGAGTCGCTCGACCACCTCCTCCCGGAGGCCTTCGCGCTGGTGAAGAACGCGTGCCGCCGCCTCGTCGGTACGACCGAGGAGGTCTGCGGCCACGTGCTGACGTGGGACATGGTGCCGTTCGACTGCCAGCTCGTGGGCGGCATCGTGCTGCACCAGGGCAAGATCGCGGAGATGCAGACGGGCGAAGGCAAGACGCTCGTCGCCACGCTGCCGCTCTACCTGAACGCGCTCGCGGGCAAGAACGTGCAGCTCGTCACGGTGAACGACTACCTGGCGAAGCGCGACGCGACGTGGATGGGCCATCTCTTCAAGTACCTCGGCCTGACCGTCGGCTGCATCCAGAACACGATGGACTCCGCCGAGCGCCGCCAGCAGTACCTCTGCGACATCACCTACGGCACGAACAGCGAGTTCGGCTTCGACTACC
>JAEDMN010000055.1 GCA_016302985.1 Kiritimatiellia bacterium
CCTCCTACGGCCTACCTGTGCGAAGAATTAGGGATTTGCAATCCGTGCCATTCAAAAGAGGCCCGCCACGGCCCGGACAACCTAGCGCAGCGCGGGCGCGCGGACGGCGATGTTGCCGAGGTGCCGCGAGATGTCGCGCAGGCAGGAGAAGACCGCGAGCACCGCGAACGCCTCGCCGGCCTGGACGCCGCGGGCACGGGGGTCCGCCCACGACGCGCGGGTGATGCGGCGGATGGAGGTACGGATGTTCTGCTCGGCCGTCTTCGGGTCGAACGCCGCGTCATCGCCGGAACGGACGGTGCGGATCGTCGCGTGGGCGAAGGCGCGCACCTGGGACGCCACCTGGGCCACGTCCCGCCGCACATCCACGTCGGCGAAGCCCCCCTTCCCGCGGGAGGTCTTCCGGTAGACGCGCAGCGCGATGTCGCTGATGCGCTCGGCGTCGTTGACGCAGTGGATCAGCTCGGGAATCATCTGAGCCTCGCGGGCCGTGAGCCGGCGCTGCGACACCTCGACCAGGTAGGCCTTGATCTCGCCCTGCAGCGTGTCGATCTCGCGTTCGGCCCCTTCGATGGCGTCGGGCCCGACCGTGGCCTTCCCGAGACAGCTGTTGAGCGCGACGGAGGCCACGGTCCACGCGCGGCGCGTCATGTCCGCCAGCGCATGGGACGCGGCCTGCAGCGCGAGGGACGGCGTCGCCAGCAGCTTCGGTTCGAGCGACCGGGCGCGCGCCTCGTCCTTCGCGCGGATGATCGCGGTGCAGAGGCGCGCCAGCGCGGGGATGAAGAAGGAGAGTACAAGGACGTTCGCGATGTTGAAGAGCGTGTGGGCCATGGCGACGTGCCGGCCCGGGTTCTCGCCCGCGAGGCCGCGTCCGGTCGCGCAGGCGTCGACCAGGTGGAAGAACGCCGGCGCGGACACGCCGGACGCGCCCGCGAAGACCAGCACGAACGACAGGACGAGAAGCGCCGTCCCGATCACGTTGAACAGCGCGTGCGCGAGGGCCGTCCGCTTCGCTTGCGCATTCGTGCCGATCGCCGCCAGGGCCGCGGTGACGGTGGTGCCGATGTTGTCCCCGAGCACGATCGGCACGGCGGTCCAGAGATTGATGACGCCCGCCTCGGCCAGGGCGATGGTGATGCCGATCGTCGCGGAGGAACTCTGCACCAGCATCGTGCAGAGCGTGCCGACGGCAATCGCGCCGAACACGCCGCCCAGAGGGAGGAACCCTGACGCGGACGGCGTGCAGTCGAACCGCGAGAAGAAGCCGATGAACCCGGGCAGCTTCGCCAGGGCCTTCAGCTCGTGCCCCATGAGGTTCATGCCGAAAAAGAGCAGGCCGAACCCGAGGACGGTGCGCCAGGCGCCCCGCGTCGTCGTGCGCCGCGCCACCGCGAGGCCGATCACGCCCAGCGTCACGGCGGGCAGCGCGAGGTCGCTCAGCTTGAGGGAGACGATCTGCCCCGTGATGGTCGTGCCGACGTTGGCCCCGAAGATGACGCCGATGGCCTGCTCGAGCGAGAGCAGCCCCGCGTTGACGAAGCCCACCGTCATGACGCTCGTCGCCGACGAGCTCTGCACGAGGGCCGTCACCCCCGCGCCGGCGAGGATCGCGCAGACCCGGTTCCGCGTCATGTAGGCGAGCGCGGCCTTCATCTTCTCGCCGGCCGTCGCCTTGAGCCCGTCGCTCATCAGCCCCATGCCGTAGACGAAGAGGGCCAGCCCCCCCAGCACGGTCGCCACCATCTTGAATCCCTCGCTCATCGGAATATCCTCCGGACCTCACCTGCACAGCCAGTCGATCAGATAGAGGATGACGACGACCGCCACCCCAGCCGCGATCTCGATGCGCGTTCTTCCTTCCTTGTCCATTCGCCGCTTTTTCATGGCGCGGACAGTATCCCAAGTCTCTGTCAGGGAATTTTCAGCGTTGTGTGAGAATCCTGTCAGGATGGCCGCCCCGGAGATTCCTCACACGATTCTGACAGGAACATGCGATAATATGCGCGTCATGGACAAGATCCTCATCATCGAAGACGACCCGGGCATCCGCACGGTCCTGCGCCTCGCGCTCAAGGGCGCGGGCTATTCGTCCATCCTCGAGGCGGACCGCGGCGACGAGGGGCTGGAGCTGGCCCGGCGCGAGCAGCCCGCGCTCGTGCTGCTGGACCTGATGCTGCCGGGGCTCGACGGGCTGTCCGTCTGCCGCGAAATCCGCCGGTGCGAACCAATCGCCGCCACGCCCGTCATCATGCTGACGGCCAAGTCGGCGGAAAGCGACGTCGTCGCGGGGCTCGAGCTTGGCGCGGACGACTACGTCACGAAGCCCTTCTCGAAGGCCATCCTCCTCGCCCGCGTCAAGGCCGCCCTCCGGCGTCCGGGTCCGATCGAGGGGCCCGTCCGAACCCTGGGCGGGCTGGTCCTCGACCACGCCACGCGCACGGTCGCCATCGACGGCGCGCCGCTCGCGCTGACGCGCGGCGAGTTCGACCTGCTGAACCTGCTCTCCGCCCATCCCGGCCGCGTCTACACGCGCCCGCAGATCATCGCGCAGGTCCAGGGAGACGACAAGGCCGTGACGGACCGCACGGTCGACACGATGCTGGTCGGCCTGCGCCGGAAGCTCGGCGAATGGGCCGCGCACATCGAAACCATCCGCGGCGTCGGCTACCGCCTCGTGCCATGAAACGCGCCCTCTCGTACTTCCTGCCCCCCGCCCTCGTCCTGGTGGGACTCGCAGCATCCTGTCTCATCCTCTGGCACCAGACGGAGCGGTTCCGCCGCGGCGTCGAGCAGATCGCCGAGGACGTCCGCGTCTCGCTCATCGACCTCGACGGCAAGGTCGTCTACGACAGCACGGGACAGGACCTTCCGAACCACGCCGACCGGACGGAATTCGAAGCGGTCAGCGCGGACGGACGCGCCCGCAGCGTCGTCCGCGAATCGGAGACGCTGCACATGGCGATGTTCTACCACGCCCGCCGCGCCGGCAACTACGTGCTCCGCATCGCGGTCCCCTACCAGGCCGTCAGCGACGCGAAGGCGGACGCCGCCCGCGGGCTGCTCGCCGCCCTGGGCATCGGCGCCCTGGTCATCCTCGCGCTCGTCCTCTTCATGCGCCGCAGCGAAAAGCGGCTCGCGCGCCTCGCGGCCGAACGCGACCTGCAGGACCGCCTGCTGTCGGAGATGCGGAAGCTCGAGCAGTTCCGCAGCGACTTCGTCTCGAACGTCACCCACGAGATCAAGACGCCCGTCACCGGCATCCTCGGCGCCGTCGAGATCCTCGCGGACGAGACCAGCGCGCTGGACGAGACGGACCGACAGGAGCTCCAGAAGGTCCTGCGCGACCAGTCCGTGCGCCTGAACGCCCTGGTCGAGGACATCCTCTCCCTCGCCCGGCTCGAGCGGGCGGAGGCGGAGAAGCACGCGGATTTCGCGCCGCACGACATCGCGGACATCGTCCAGACCGCGGTCAACCTCGCCCGCCCCACGGCGGAGCTGTCGGAAACGGAGATCGCCTTCGCGCGCCAGCCCGTCGTCCGTCCCTGCGATCCGCGGCTGATCGAATCCGCCGTGACCAATCTCCTGCAGAACGCCCTGCGCTACAGCGGGTCGGAACGGATCGAGGTCCGCGTCGCGGGCCTGCAGGACGGCAGGGCCGCCGTCACCGTGTCGGACCACGGCATCGGCATCCCCGAGGACTGCCAACGGCGAATCTTCGAGCGCTTCTACCGCATCGACAAGGACCGTAGCCGGGCGCTGGGCGGCACGGGCCTCGGCCTCGCAATCGTCAAGCACATCGCCCAGCTCCACGGCGGCGAAGTCACCGTGAAGTCGCAGCCCGGCGCCGGAGCCACCTTCACACTGACGTTCTAGGCGCCCCCGGCTTCACCTGTTCGCGGCGGGCGCCACGTCCGGGCGCCCCTTCTCGAGCTTCTGGATCTCGGCCATGAAGCGGCGCGCCTCCTCCTTGCGCCCCTCCTTCAGCATCCGCCGCACCATCACGCGCAGGTCGCGGATCATCACGTTGCGCTGGTCCGCGCGCTGGAAGGCGATCTCCTGCTTCCCCGCGGCGACCTCCTCGCGCACGTGCGCAATCGCGCCCACGCCCCCGGCGGACGCCGTCTTCTCGTCCCGCCTGTTCGAGCAGTGGAGGTCGAGCGCGCAGAACAGGACGACGACGAGGATCCCCGCCAGCGTCCAGCAGATGCCACGGACGTCGAAGAACATCGGCGTCACCCCTTCCTCGGCGCCGTGAACAGCTCAGCCGCGCGGATGGTGCGGCCCTTCCTGCCGAAGCATTCGACCGGCGTGACGTCGAAACGCACCGGCACGTTCGGCGGCAGGTCGGAGAGGGCGAAGACGCAGGAACCGGGCTTGCCGCACGGGGACGCCGGCAGATGGAATTCGGGCGCCACGCGCGCGGGCTTCCGCTTCGCGTAGAAGTTGCGTCTAGTCAGATTCATGATCGTCTCCTGCGACTGTATCCTCACCTATCATACCATTTCATGCGGAGACCGTCACGAAGAAGAAGCCCGTCCGCCGTCAGGCTCCGCGGTGGAGGCCGAGCTTGTCGAGGACGGCGGAGAGGCGCTCGCGCTTCTCGAGCTGGCCGGCGAGGGGCGAGGGGAAGAGGGAGGGCTCGGGATCGGCGCGCGAATCGACGAAGTCGGTCACGCCGAAGCCCGCGAGGCGGACGGTGCGGCGCGTGCCGGGCGGCCACTCGCGGTCGAAGAGGTCGAGCATCAGGTGGCGGAAGGTGATGTCGTCGCAGGCGGGCAGCTCGAAGCGCGCCTGCCGCGTGAGCGTGTTGAAATACGCGTCGCGCAGCTTGATCTTGCCGGTGCGCGCCCAGCGGGGCTGACGGCGCACACGCCGGCCGACCTCCTCGGCGAGCTCGAGAAGGACGTCCCGCACGGCCTCGCGGTCGGACTCGTCCTCGGCGAACGTATACTCCCGCGACACGCTCTTCTCATCCTCCGCCTCCGCCGTAATCGGCGTGAAGTCGACGCCTGCGGCGTGCCGCTGGATGGATTCGGCCGCGGCTGCGCCGAGAATCCGGCAGAGGAAGCGCGGGTCGGCCGACTGGAGGTCGCCGCAGGTGCGGTATCCGTACTGCGCGAGCACCTCGTTCGTCCGCCTGCCCACGCCCCAGAGGATCTTCACCGGCTGCGGGGCGAGCCAGGCCTGGACCGCGTCCGGCTCGAACGGCGCGACGAACAGGCCGTCCGGCTTCGCCTCCTCGCTGCCGATCTTCGCGAGCAGGCGGTTCGGCGCGATGCCGACGGAGCAGGCGAGTCCCGTCGTCGCGCGGACCTCCGCCCGCAGCCGTTCGCCGAGCGTGCGCGCGTCCCCGAAGAGATGCACCGTGCCGGAGATGTCCAGGAAGGCCTCGTCGACGGAGACGCCCTCGACGAAGGGCGAATAGTGCCCGAGCACCTCGAACACCTGCCGCGACACCTCGTGGTAGACGTGCATGCGCGGCTTGACGAAGATCCCCTGCGGACAATGCGCGTAGGCGGTGCGGCTCGGCATCGCCGAATGGACGCCGTACCGGCGCGCCTCGTAGGAGCAGGTCGAGACCACGCCGCGCTCATGCGGACCGGAGCCGACGATGACGGGCTTGCCGCGCCATTCGGGATGGTCCCGCTGCTCGACGGACGCGAAGAACGCGTCCATGTCCACATGGAGGATCGTCCTCATCGGAGATTTTCGAGAAACAGCCCGAGATGCCGCTTCGTCTCCCGCTGCCCGGGCGTCAGCTTCGAGTCGTCGCCCCCGTACCGCGCGCGGAGGACCTCCTGGGCCCGGAGCATGAGCGCCCGCGCCGCGGCCCGGTCGCCCTTCCCGCCGTCGAGCACGAGACGCCCGCGGGTGAAGAGCAGTTCGGGCTCGTCCGGATTCAACCGCAGGCCCTCGTCGAGGATCCGCTCCGCCAGCGCGCGGTCCTTCATCGTGGTGTTCGCGATGTAGCAGGCCGTGGTCCATGCGTCGAGGTTCTTCGGATCCGCGCGCACGCTCGCCCACAGCACGGGGATCATCTCGACGCCGCGCGCCCCTTCCAGATGCCGCTCGACCTGCGGCGCCCGCACGCGGTCGTTGATCCAGCGCCAGGGATCGGGGATGCAGGGAATTGTTTGATTGTCTGGATTGCCTGACGGGGGGGCGGAACCGTGATCGTGGTCGTGGCCGCAAGGGCCGTGGTCGCAAGGACCGCCATGGTCGTGGCCTTCGAGTTCGCACCGGCGGTGGCCATCCATGTCCACGCCGCCATGGAAGTAGCTGTCGGCCTTGTGGAGGAGTGCGGCGCCGATCGTCCGGCGGGCGTCGCCGAAGGCGACCGCGAGCGCGTCGTCGCCCGTCGCGGCCTGCGGACGCGCGGCCGGCGGCACGCGGAGCAGCAGGAACGCGCAGCCCGCCGCCGCCAGGAACAATGCCGCCGCCGTCCTCACAGCTTCTTCTTCCCCAGGGCGAGACGGGAGAGGGCGAGCAGGCCGCCGCAGTAGCAGGCCGCATAGGCCAGCACGGCGAGGACCACGCCGGCGTCGACCGCGCCCCAGCCATGCACGACGCGCTGGCGGAGGTCGAAGAACTCGGCATGCGGGGCGACGGCGTAGAGCGCGAGCACGAGCGCCTTCAGCGCCCCGCCGGCCGTGTCGGCGTATTCCGGCAGCCGGCGGCCGAAGAAGAGCATGCCGCCCAGCAGGAGCGCCGAAAGCGTGAGGTTGCAGGAGGGCGTCATCACGAGCGAGCCGAGCATCGACACGGCGACGGCGAGCGCGACGAAGGCCGCGTGCAGCACGAACGCCTCGAGCAGGTCCGGCGGGAACCAGCCCGTGCCGCGGAGCCCGCACGCGACGGCGAAGAGCAGGTAGAAGAACGCCAGCGCGGACAGGGACGCGGCGCAGGCGCCGAGGAACTTGCCGGCCAGCAGCGCGCCGCGCGAAACGGGACGCGCCAGCAGCGGGTAGATCGTGCGCGACTCGAACTCGGGCGGGAAGGCCCGCGCGCCCGTGCCCAGGGCGATGAAGAGCGAGTAGCCCCAGATCAGCAGCAGCGCGGCCTCGTCCATGTAGCGGACCGCCCCGGCCGCGCCGAAGGGCTTCGCCGAGGCGAGCGGGACCAGCAGGACGAGGGCGAGGACGAGCAGGACGAAGAGGTCGTTCCGCCGCCAGAGTTCGAGCAGCGACAGGCGCGCGAGGGCGCGGCACTGGAAAAGGAAGAGCTTCATCGCGCGACCTCCCCCTTCTCGAGGACGTCCAGGAAGATGCGCTCGAGGTTCTCGCGCCCGTCCCCGGCCAGACGGGAGACGGGACCGTCGTAGAAGCAGCGGCCCTTCTTCATGATGGCGACGCGGTCGCAGAGGAGCTCGGTTTCGCCCAGCTCGTGCGAAGAGAAGAAGATCGACTTGCCCGCTTCGCGCAGGCGCTGAAGCAGCTGGCGGAAGCGGATGCGCGCGAGCGGGTCGAGGCCGGTGAACGGCTCGTCGAGCACGAGCAGGTCCGGATCCGCCAGCAGCGCCTGGGCGATGCCGGCGCGCTGGAGCATGCCCTTCGAACAGGTCTTCAGGGGCCGCTCCGCCGCCTCGGCGAGGTCGACCTGCTCCAGCAGCACGTCGGCCCGCGCGCGGACCGCGCGGCGGTCCATCCCGCAGAGGCCGCCATAGAACTCCAGCAGCTCGCGCGCGTTGAGATAGGGATAGTAGTAGGCCGTCTCGGGCATGTATCCGACCCGCAGCCGCGTGGCCGGGTCGGCCGGGTCGCCGCCCATCACGGAGATCGTCCCCTCCGTGGGGCGGAGGATGCCCAGCAGCATCTTGATGGTCGTGGTCTTTCCGGCCCCGTTGGTGCCCAGAAAGCCGACGACCTCGCCCTGCTTCAGCGAGAGGGAGAGGTCGTCGACGGCCTTCACGGCGCCGAAGACGCGCGACACATGCTCGAGCCGGAGAACGTCCATCAGGCCAGCTTCCAGCCGTTGTGGTACGCGCGGGAGAGGTACTGGTTCAGGCTCGAATCGACGAACCGCTCGTCCACGGGATCCCACTTGAGCCCCTTCAGCCCGAGCGTGATGCAGAGGTTCGCGAGCTGGGACGTCGTGTTCGTGCGGTGGCCGAACTCGCACTCGCTGCACACCTGCCGCTCCTCGTAGATGCCGTCGAGGAAGTCGCTTTCGTGCGAATGGCCGTCCTTCGGCGCGTAGAGGCGCGTGATCTTCGCGTCCGGCTTGCGGTATTCCGCCTTCCAGTCGCGCAGGACGTCCTTCGTGATCTCCTTGCCCGCCTTGTCGCGGACCACGATCCTGGCCCCGTAGAGCCCGAGCTCGCCCTGCTCGCACTTGAACAGGAGACCGCGCGGCCACCCTTCGCGGCAGCTCACGACGTGGGCCTGGAAGCCGTTCGCGTACTCGAGGTCGTATTCGAAGGACCCGGCCCAGTTGAAGATCTCGCGGTCGGCCTGGAAGTCCCCGCAGACCATGTTCGAGACGGCCACGGGGCCGCCGCGCTCCATGCCGATCGCCCACTGCATCGTGTCGACCTCGTGCGGGGCGAAATCGGCGATCATCCCGTTGCCGTAGCGGCGGTTCCAGCGCCAGGCCATCGGCTCGTGGATGCCGTGGATGAAGGCGTTGTTCTCCCAGTGCTCGGCGGGGCCCTGCCAGAGGTCCCAGCCCTCGGGCGTGAAGTAGTCCGGCAGCGGACCGCGGGCCGTGTCCAGCGGGTGGCCCCACAGGCCGCCGCTGCCGCCCGGCAGCGCCACGGTGCAGGACTTCGCCTTGCCGAGCACGTTGTTGCAGATGATCTCGCAGGCGGTCCGGCGCGCGGGGTTGCTGCGGCCCTGGTTGCCGACCTGGAACGTCACGCCGCATTCCTTCGCGACGCGCGTCAGGACGATGCCCTCCTCGATGCTCACCGTGAGGGGCTTCTGGCAGTAGACGTGCTTGCCGGCGCGCATCGCGGCGATGGAGATGATCGCGTGCCAGTGGTCGGGCGTGCAGACGACGACCGCGTCGATGGTCGGGTCTATGACGACGTCGCGCCAGTCGGCCGTCATGCGGCAGGACGCGTCCTTGTACCAGGCGTCGACCTTGTTCTTGAACGGCACGCAGCCGCCCGGCATCTGCGCCTTGTAGCCGTAGCCCGTCTTCGCCTCGCGGACCGGATCGCAGACGAGCGTGATGCGCGCGCGCGGATCCTGCAGGAACTGGTTCACGTTGTCGTAGGCCTGCGTGCCGCAGCCGACAATCGCGACGTTGATCTTGTCGGAGGCGGCGACGCGGCGCGCCTGCACGCCGCGCCCCCCGAGGCAGCCGCCCGCGAAGAGCGCCGCCGAGCCGCCCAGGAATGCCCGTCGAGTCGTATCCATGGTCATGTCCTTTCCTGCAATTCAGTTCGCGCCGTAGAAGCAGAGTCCGCCGTACGTCCAGTTGGGCTTCGGCATGCCGGGGAAGTTCGCCCGGTCCATCGTCAGCAGCACGTAGCGGAAAGGATAGCCGTGGGGAAGCTCGGCGATGCAGGGCCAGACGCGGCCGTTCCTGCAGGTGTCGTCCCACGGCGGGAAGTCGAAGTGGAGCTTGCCGCGCATCAGCAGGTCCGGATAGGAATAGACGTAGCACGCGCGGTCCGCGCTGCCGCTGAAGCAGTAGCGGACGCCCCCGATGCGGGCGATCGTCGTGCCCGTCGAGTCCTGCGCGACGGGCCCCGCCACGGCGCGGAATCCGCCGTCCCACTCCGGCGACTGCAGCAGGGACGCGCGGATCCCCTTCGGCGTGAACTCGGAGACGAACAGCGACCACTGCCGCTTCTCCTTGTCCCAGGTGACGCACGGATCCTCGTTCATTCCCTTCAGTCCCAGCGGCTTGGCGCGCATGACGACGAGCCCGTGGAGCGGGCTGCGCTCGCTCCACACGGCATTCAGACCGCCTTCGGCGCGCTTGCCCAGCGCGTCCGACCCCGTCGAGAAGTTGCTCGCGTATCCCTTCCAGAACCCCTCCTCGTCGTCGAGGAAGAGATGGCTCGCGAGGTCGTTGCGCAGCTCCCCGTCGCCGTAGTCGAAGAGGATCACGCCCTCGAGCCGGACGTCGAAGAGCGAGGGGTCGAAGCTCGCCACCGCCTGGTACGCACCGTAGGCGCGCGCGCTGAACGTGAAGAAGGCGCGGCCGTTCTCCATGTAGAGCGCGTTGTCGCGTCCCCGGGTGACGAAGCGGACGTCGGCCTGCCCGATGCCGGCGGAGAGCGAGGCCCGGGCCGACGCGACGCCGCCGCCCACGCAGAACTTCCAATTCTGCATGTTCTCCCGCAGGCGGGGGCGGGCCTTGTCGGGAATCTGCGCAATCCCCAGCAGGCGCGTCTCGCCGTCCTTGGTCGTGAAGGTCGCCGGCCGGTGGCCGCAGGTCATCAGCACGGAGAAGTCGAACGGGGGCTTCGGGAGGTCCGCGCCCTCGACGGGGAAGCGCATCGCGACCTCGCCGTCCTTCGTCGAGAAGGCGATCTCGGCCGGCAGGGACGTCACATGCGCCCGGTAGTGCGCGGCGGGCCAGTACCCGCCCACGACGGTCAGGCCGTTGGTCAACGCGGGGTACTGGACGGTGCGCGCGACGGTCTTCCCCGGCAGATACTCGCAGAGCGTCAGCTCGTTGTCCAGCATGAAGCGGCGGGACGCGAGACGCGCGAACGCGAGCGAGGCGGGGTCCACCCCCGCCCACAGCGTCCCCGCGGCCAGAACGAGCAACAGGCTAGTAAATCGGCTCATATTCGCCCTTCGTGACCTTCTTCAGGCACTTGAAACCCGCACGCTTCGCGCGGTAGTGCAGGTCGGTCTCGGAACGTCCCAGGCCTGGAGCCTGGATGACGCGGAAGACCGGGGCCCCGCAGTCGGGGCACGCCGTCAGCTTCGCGTCGTTGATCGACTGGGCGATTTCGAAGCCGTGGGCGCACTTCGCGCAGCCCTGCTCCGGCTCCTTCGCCTCGTAGACGTACATCGGCATCTTACTGGTACCTTTCGAGATAGGGCTTCAACATGTCCGCCAGACGCGTCTCGAGCCAGGGCGCGACCTTCCAGTAGTCGCGCAGGTTGAGGTATTCGGAAACGGTGCCGCCCTGGCCGGGCTTCACGCCGTACTCCGCGCGCAGCAGGATGTTGCGCGCCGTCGCGTCCGGCGAGACGAACTCCACGACCTGCGTCTTGAAGCCGAGGATGCGCAGGATCATCGCGCGGAAGGAGTCCGTGAGGATGTCGCACAGGCGCTCCCGCAGGATGCCGTGGCGGAGCACGCCCGCGAACGCCTCGCTGGAGGCCGGGCCGATGGACTTCTGCAGCTCGTGCTGGCAGCACGGCGCGGAGACGATGAAGCGGGCCTTCCATTCGACGCCCTTCGCGAGCGCCTCGTCCGTCGCCGTGTCGCAGGCATGCAGCGAGATGACCATGTCGGCGCGTGCCGCGCCGACGGACTTCAGGTCGAAGTCCCCGAGGTCGGACTTCACGAACGCCGCGCCGTCGCCGCAGTCGAGCTGCTGCGCCATCTTCGCGGCCGCGTCCACGACGTCCTGCCGGCGGTCCACGCCGACGACCTTCACCGCGGCGAAGCCGAGCGTCCGCGTGAGGAAGAAGTAGAGCGCCAGCGTCAGGTACGCCTTGCCGCAGCCGCAGTCGACGACGGTGAACGTCCCGTCCGGCTTCTCCTCCTTGAGCACGTCCTCGACGACCTTCAGGAACTCGTTCACCTGGTCGTACTTCCCGCGCATGGAGGCGCGGACGCGCCCTTCTCCGTCGGTCAGGCCGATCACGCGCAGGAGCGCGGCGGAGTCGAAGGAGGTCAGCGGCGTCTTCTTGACCCGGTCGTGCGGCTGCACCGTCACGACGCGGTCCATCTCCGCGCTGCGCGTCGCCGTCACGCGGCCCTTGCGGGTCACGCGCACGTGCAGGTCGCCCTTCGCCGTCATCAGGTGCAGGTCGCGGGGACCGCGCTGGGCGAGGATCTCGTCGAGACCCTCGGCCGCGCCGTTCGCGTCGAAGTTCTTCACCCGCACCTGCCCGTCGTCGACCATCTCGGCCTGGAAGCGCGTCTCGCCCCCGATCTGCACGGGGCGCATCGAGATGCGGAACGTCTTCCCGTTCCGGCGCAGCGTCTGGACGATCTTCATGAATCCTTCGCCCAGCACCCGCGCGCGGATCTCCTCCGCCAGCTTCCCGTCGAGTTCGCCCTTCTCCATCTCTCTCAATCCTCCGCGAGTGTCACCACGTCGGTCAGGTCCTGGTCGTGCAGCTCCACGGGCAGCCCGGGGACGATCTGGAACGGGTACGCCACCCCCAGCTTCGCCGCGTCGGGCGCGGCCGCGCGCAGCAGCCGGTCGTACCAGCCCCCGCCATAGCCCAGACGGGCGCCGTCGCGCGTGAACGCGAGCCCCGGCACAATCCACACGCCGACGTCCACCGGCGCGATTTCGTTCAGTTCGGCCGGCTCGGGGATGTGCATGTATCCCTCGACCAGCGTCGTCATGTTGTCGTACGCCCCGAGGACGTAGCATTTGCGCGCCGCATCCCAGCAGGGGATCGCGACGGTGACGTCCGCGGCCCAGAGCGCCTCCACGAGCGTCGTCAGGTCGATCTCCTCCGGGGTCGCGAGGTACACCGCGAACGGCCGGCGCGCCGCAAGGGCCGCCTGGACGTCGGCTCTGCCGAGCACCGCCCGGCAGATCGCCGCGGACATCTCGGCCCTATCCTCCGCCCCCAGCTGCCGCCGGAGACGCCGCATTTCGTCGCGGATTTCGTTTTTCGTCTTCAAACCTGGAACTTCTCCGCGATGTCGCGCCCCGCGACGGCATGCCGCCAGCCACGTGCCAGCGGATTCTCCATGTCCTCGGGATTGTCGATCCAGGCCGTCAGCACCGCGCGGCTGGCGATGACGGACGCGTCCACGTGGACCTCCTCCGCGCGCGCCCGAAGCCACTCGAGGGCCTCGGTCGCGGCGTCGCAGACTTCCTTCATGTAGTGGGGACGCGGATTCTCGGGCCAGTCCTCCTCCGGCAGGTCCTTCGCCGCGCGCACCGCCGTGGCGAAGAAGGACGCCAGCGTGTCCCGCTGCCCGCGGTTGCGCAGGCGGTGCCGGAAACGGAGGCGCCCGGCGTCGGACTCGAGATCCGCCGCCATCTCGGCGAGCGAAAGGTCGTCCGCCAGCCACGTCTTCGGCAGGTTCCAGTCGCGGGCCGTCCGCTCGCGGACCGCAGCCAGCGCGCGCAGCACCGCGAAGCCGCGGCCGTCCAGACGGACGCGCCCGCACTTCACGCGCCTCCACGCCTCTTCGGGGTCGAGGTCGCCGTAGAGGTCCGGATTGTCGTAGCGCGCCATCTCCTCCTCGAGCCAGGCGCGCGTGCCGAGCTTGTCCGCCCGGGCGAGCAGCTCGGTCCGGACCTCGCCGAGATAGCGGACGTCGTCGAGCGCGTACGCCATCTGGGCCTCGGTCAGCGGACGCTGCATCCAGTCCGTCGTGGTCTCGGTCTTCGGCAGGCAGACGTCGAGCGTCTCCGCCACGAGCTTCTGCAGGGACATCCCCGCGGGCAGGCCGGCGAAGGCCGCCGCGAGCTGCGTGTCGAAGACGTTCACGGGTTTCGCGCCCGTGTAGTGGTAGAGGTGGTCGAGGTCCTGCTGCGCGTCGTGCAGCGTCTTCACCGTCGCCGGGTCGCGCAGCAGGTCCGCCAGCGGCGCGGGATCGAGCGCCAGCAGGCAGTCCTCGGCCCAGCTCGTGCCGTCCTCCGCGCCCAGCTGGACGAGCGCCAGCTTCGGACGGTTGGTGGACCGCCACACGAACTCGGTGTCGAGCGCGGCAAACCCGCCGGAGACGAGTCTGCCGCACACGTCCTTCAGTTCTATCGAATTGCGGATCATCGGAACGCGCTTACTTCACGCGGCCGGTGTACGCGTCGACGCCGGAGTTGTCGATCTTGGCGTTGAAGAAGGCGTCCGCGGCCTTCTCGCGCGCGCCGTCCCACGGACGCGGACCGCCGCAGAGCTGCACCGCCCAGAGCTTCAGCTGCTTCCGGTGCCAGTTGACCGTGCAGTACGTGCCCCACGCGCCGCCGTGGCCGAACCACTGGTCGTCGCCATCCGTCACCGGAGCGGAGAGACCGAGCGAGTAGCCGCCGAAGTCCTTGCCGTCGGCGGTCTTGCCCTTCGGACGCGTCGAGACCGCGAGGATGCTCTTCACCGTCTCCTCCTTGAGGATGCGCACGCCGTTCTCGCCCACGCCGAGGTTCATCAGCATCTTGTAGAACTTGACCTGGTCGGCCGCCGTCGTCCAGAGGCCCGCGCCCGCGGACGCGAACACGTGGCGGCCGTTGTACGGACGCTGCTGCATCGCGTTCTCGCGACGGTACGTCGCCGGCTTGTCCTTCTGGCAGTCGTACATCTCGATCTGATGCGCCAACTGCGCGTCGCTCGGCCAGAATCCGGAATCCTTCATCCCGAGCGGCAGCAGCACGCGCTCCCACGGCTTGCCCGTGATGACCTCGGTCACTGCCGCGCCGATGTCGATGCCCGTGTTCGAGTACTGAACCTTCGTGCCGGGCTCGAAGAGAAGCGGGCACGCCGCCGCGATCGCCGCCGTCTGTCGGAGCGGCGCACCGCCCGACCAGCCGCCGCCCTTGATGTTGCCTTGCTTCGCGCAAATCTCGAACGGGAAGCCGCCCGTATGGTTCAGCACCATGCGGACCGTCAGCGCGGTCTTCGCCTTGACAAGCGTCTTCACGTCGTCCTTCACGCCGCCGTCGACCCACAGCGTCTTGAACTCGGGCAGGTACTTCGAGACAGGATCGTCGAGGCCGATCTTCCCCTCCTCGACGAGCTTCGCAATCGTCACGCCGCAGAAGCCCTTCGTCTGCGAACACTGCATGAACGGATCGTCCAGCGAAATCGGACGCTTCGTGCGCGTGTCGGCATAGCCGACGCAGTCGATCTCCTCAGCCCCGTTGTTGTAGATGATCGAAATCGCGCCCGGCAGCTGACCGTTCTCGACATAAGGCTTGAGCACGTCGCCGACCACACCCGCGGTCGCATTCAGCATCGCCGCCACCGCAGCGAGAGAGAGTAGCATCTTCACGTTCATCATTTCTCCTATGTTTGGTTA
>JAEDMN010000293.1 GCA_016302985.1 Kiritimatiellia bacterium
ACGCGGGAGGAGATCAACGCGCGTTATCGTGAGGCCTGGGAATCCGCGGTCGCGTCCGGAGATTCCGGCGCCTTCGCGCGCTTGCGGGAGACGCGCTTCGCACGTCCGGATGACGGCGTCCCGATCGTGCTGAGACGCTGAACTGATCCGCGTGCGGGCGGTTGCTCGTTTTTTGTTTTTCTTCATGTCCAAAATCCTGGGGCGTTGACAATATGTGCGTCAACGAAAGGAATATAGGTCATGGCAAGATTCAAGCAGGTGACGGAGGCGTTCATTTCCCGCAAGCTCGTGGAGTTCTGGGGGAACATGGTCAAGAACTACACGGGAGACGTGTCGGACTGCGATTTCTTCGAAATCCTCTGCGACCACTACGAGCACGACAAGGCCGTCGAACTGATTGAGAAGGCCTATTCCGCGAAGCAGCTCAAGGAGATGATGGGCGGACGGCGCCGGTCCCGCGTCGACTTCGACGATTCGCTGGACGAGCTGTTCCTCGCGCTTTGGAGTCACGCGAAGTCGCGCAGGAAGTGCCGCGCCGTTCTGAACACAATGAAGGCCGACATGCTGGCGGACCTCGCGAAGCGGGGGGACGAGACGTTTGAAAGGCGCTTCCTGGAACTGAAGCGCGTCCTGAAGCTCTCGGACCTCGAGTTCGGGATTCTCCTGATTGCCTATGTCCGCCGCAAGACCTGTTTCAACTGGCCGAAACGCGTCGAATGCCGCGACCTGCCGCTCTACTACGCCATGGCCCTCGACCGTTCCTACGATGAGGTCATGCGCGCGATGACCGCCAAGGGCGCGCTCCGCAGGTTCGAGCTGCTGGATGACGACTGGCGGTACAACGGCAACATGCTCGACGGCTACATCGGCGGTTCGGACGACGAGCCCATCGAACGCCGCTTCTATCGGAAGAACGAAGAGGCGGAGGTCCTGCCCTGGGATTTCTACGGCGAGCTGGCGGCGCGGGACGGCGCGGTTCTCA
The DNA here is from genome assembly GCA_016302985.1 of Kiritimatiellia bacterium. Classification (GTDB taxonomy): domain Bacteria; phylum Verrucomicrobiota; class Kiritimatiellia; order RFP12; family UBA1067; genus RUG572. The sequence continues at coordinate 983 of JAEDMN010000293.1, forward strand.
GGAGCCTTCTCGGAAGCGGGCTCGGGAAGTGCAACATCCTCCTCTACGGCGCGCCGGGAACGGGCAAGACATCCTTCGCCCGCACGCTCGCCAGGGAGGTCGGCCGCACGGCCTGGGAAATCAAGCAGGGCGACGACGACGGCAAGAACATGCAGTCCGAGGCCCGTCTGGTGGGCATCCAGGTCTGCAACGAGCAGGAGGACCCGTCGTCGTCGCTCATGATTGTCGACGAGGCGGACGCGCTGCTGCGGGGGAATTTCTCGATTTTCGACTTGCTCTTTGGCGGCGGCAGGGGCGGCAAGTCGACCGAGAAGGGGGTCGTGAACACCATCCTCGACGGCATGAAGATGCCGGCCATCTGGATTTCGAACGCGCCCGCGTCGCAGATGGACGAGAGCGTGCGCCGGCGTTTCGACTATTCCATCCGCTTCGAGGCGCTGAACACGGCGCAGCGCATCTCCATCTGGCGCAACGTCGTCCGGAAGCTGTCGCTCGGGAAGCTCGTCTCGGAAGCGCAAATCGCGGATTACGCCGCGACGTATGCGACGAGCGCGGGCGGCATCTCGATGGTCCTCAACAACATCAAGGGGCTCGCGCCGCGGAAGAGCCAGGTCGACGACCTCGTCGCGACGCTGATGAAGCCGCACTGCCAGCTGATGGGCGTGAAGGGGACGAACCTGTTCCTGCCGGACAGGGGCTATTCGCTCGAGGGGCTGAACGTGAAGGGGCAGGTCCGGCTCGAACAGGCCGTCGGGGCCGTCCGCAACTACCTGGACGCGTCCTTCAACGCGCGGAGCGTGGACAGGCCGCGCATGAACCTTCTGATGTTCGGTCCTCCCGGCACGGGCAAGACGGAGTTCGTGAAGTACCTCGGGCAGACGCTCGACCGGAAGGTCCTCGTGGTGAAGGGGTCCGACCTCCTCTCGAAGTACGTCGGCGAGTCGGAGCAGAACATCGCGATGGCCTTCCGCCGGGCCGAGTCGGAGCACGCCATCCTCTTCTTCGACGAAATCGACGGACTCGTCCAGGACCGTGCGCACGCCCGCGCCAGCTGGGAGGTCGCGCAGGTGAACGAACTCCTGCAGCAGATGGAGAACTTCGACGGGGTGATGGTCGCGGCGACGAACTTCTGCTCGAACCTCGACCCGGCCATCATGCGCCGCTTCACGTTCAAGTTCGAGTTCGACTACCTCGACGACGCCGGCAAGAAGCTCTTCTTCGAGCGGATGTTCGACACGCGCCTGACGGAGTCCGAACTTGCGGACCTGTCGACGCTCCGGAACCTCGCCCCCGGCGACTTCCGCACGGTGCGCCAGAAGACGTTCTACCTGGACGCGGCGCAGACGAACACGGACCGCATCGCCGCGCTCCGGGAGGAATGCCTCCTCAAGCGCGACGGCGAGCAGCGGACGTCGATTGGCTTCGCCGCGTAGCGGAAAGGAAATGCAATGAAACGGGATGAAATCAAGATTATATCCGGGGCGCAGACCGGGGTGGACCAGGGGGCGCTTCAGGCGGCGATTGATTTGGGGCTTGAATGGGGCGGGAGCGTCCCGAAGGGGTGGCGGACGGAGAACGGGACCGTCGGGGCGGTGTTCCGCCCGAAGATGACGGAACTTGCGAGTTCCAACTACCTCGTCCGCACGCGGCAGAATGTCTTGGGCGCGCATGCGACGCTCATCCTCACGCAGTCATATCCGCTGAGCGGCGGCACGCTCAAGACGCGGTTCTTCTGCGAGGAGGCGATGCGGTCGCATTTCGTGGTCAGCTTCGGCGAGGCCGACGCCGTCGCGAAGGTGCGCACGTGGCTCGGACAGTTCTTCGCCGCGCCGCGCACGACGCCGTTCGTCCTGAATGTAGCCGGGCCGCGTGAAAGCAAGGCAAGCGGGATCCAGAAGCAGACGCGCCGGTTCCTGGCCGAGGTGCTGTCGGGAATGTTGGAAGGGGATAAGGAGTAAAAAGATGAACATACTGTATTTCCATGGTTTCGCCTCGGCCGGTTCGAGCGGTACGGTGAACCTGCTCAGGAACGAATTCGCGCCTACGGGCGGCGAGGTGAAGGTCGTCGCGCCCGACATCCCGGTCGATCCGGCGGAGGCGTTGCCGATGTTGAAGAAGCTGGCGGCGGAGGTGAATCCGGTCCTGATCATCGGGACGTCGATGGGCGGCATTTCCGCGAGATGGAGGCCGGGCAGTTCGCGGGCATCACCGCGGCGGACCGCACGCTGTGCCATGCCCTGTTCGGGGACGAGGACACGATTGGGCTGCCGCATCGCGCCGTGTTCGAATCGCACTATCCCGGCATGAGCACGCTCTTCCATGGGGGACACCGCATGAACGAGCGCGTCGTGCGCCATGTGCTGATCCCCTACATCCGGGAGAAGGGCTT
>JAEDMN010000294.1 GCA_016302985.1 Kiritimatiellia bacterium
TGTTGAAGGCGATGTACTTTAGTCCCGTGCAGTCGATTTCGGAGAACCGCTCGGCCGGGATCGTGTCCAGGATGATGCCGCCCACAAGGCGCAGCTTCGCGCCGGCCGGGAACGCCAGGTCGTCCCATTTCGGGAAGTCCGCCGTGAAGTTGTGGTAGCCAGCGGACGGACTTGGCGTGTAGCCCTTCCCCCACGCGTCGTAGACGTAGCCCGAGGCCATGCCGAACTCGTACCAGCCGTCCGTGCCCGGCATGGCGATGGCGGACGGGATGTCGCGGTTGCGGCCGCCGGCGACGCGGACCTGGCCCGCGCCGGCAATCCACGGCACGACCGTGCCGACGGAGCCGCCCTCGCCCGTGTAGATGCCATGCGGGATCTCCTGGCCCTCGACGAAGAGCATCTTCGCCGCGACGGCCGCGTCGTCCGCGACGGCGAGCGTCGCGCCGTCCTCGAGGGAGAGCCCGAGCAGGCCGACCTTGTCCGCGGCGGCGACGGAGACGGCCGCGCGCGCGACGACCGCGCACGTGTTCGTGGCGGTGCCGGGCGCGGGCAGCGCCGTCCCGTCCTCCGCGGTCCAGGCCAGATCGCCCCAGGCGACGGACGCGCCCGTCCCCTCGGCGCGCGGCGCCCAGAAGCGCAGGTTGTCGACGACGGCGTTGTGCGCCGCCTCGTCCGCCGTGATCGCGTGGTCGTAGTTGCGCAGCGAGAAGAACTTCACGCGGAGGACGCCATGGTTGGGATCGCAGAGCTTCCAGCTCGTCGAAATGGGCCCCTGCACGGGCGTCGTCGTCGAGATCATGTTGTTCTGGGCGCCCCCCATGTAGATGCGGCGGGCGTTCGGCTCGGCGACGAAAGAAATCGTGTTGGTGTAGAGGTTGCCCGAATTGAAGCGCGGCTCGGCGTTGTTGAGGTACATGCGGAACACGCGGCTCGCGTCGCCGACCCCGTGCGCGGCCCAGCGATCGGCGGCGAACAGGAACGGCCAGCGCGTCGTCTGGCCGTCGCCGCCGATCTTGACGACGTCCACCGCGAGCTCGGTCGCCATGTCGTGGTTGTAGAGGTTGCCGGCGAGCCCGGTCAGGTTCTGGGTGCTCGGGATGTAGATGTGGCGCGGTCCCACGACCGCGCCCGAGACGAGACTGGCGGTTCCCGTCCCCTTGAGGTCCTTCCAGACGCGCGCGGACGGATCGTGCGTGCCCGTACCGGCATTGTCGACGCCGTCGAAGCAGGTGACGAGCCCGTCCTGCACGTAGTTGGCCGCGGTCAGGCCGGCGGCCTGGACGGCGCAGGCGCAAAGACCCGCGGCGAAGAGAAGTCCCACTTTCCCAGTCATGATCAGAATCCTCCTACACGTTCCTTTGATTCTGCGGGACGATGTTGTCCCTACCGCAGGATCAGCATGGTCCCCGCCGGCGGCGGACGCTGCACGTTCAGGCGCATGAAGTCGAAGCCCAGGTAGCTGCCCTTGACGTAGGTGGCGATGTTCACGACGTTGAGCTCGTTCGTCTCCCGGAAGAGTTCGCCGGGGATGTCGTAGGAGAGTCCGGCGGCGCCGTTGCCGACGACGCCCTTGGCCAGCTCCGTGCCGTTGAAGTAGATGGCCAACTGGTGTCCGCCCGTCGACTTGAGCGTGAGGCGGTAGTCGTGGCCGAGACTGCGGAGATCCTCCGGAAGCGAGAAGCGAACCATCTGGTTCGTGTAGGAGCTGCCCGTCGCGGGATCGGTGCGCGTGCCGCCGAAGATGGCGCGGTTGCCGTCGAACCAGTTCGCGCCGATCAGGTCGAAGACGAGGTTCTGGTAATAGCCCTCCTGGCTGTTCTCGTGCGTGTTGCCGTTCTCCTCGTTGTACTGGACCGACCCGCCGAAGCAGGCGACGTCCATGCGGAACGGCGAGGCCCCCGTGTCGACGCGCGTCACGGTCACGGTGTTCGTGGCGTTCGGCCGCAGCAGCTCGCACGGCACGAACCAGCGCGTGAAGCGTCCGGCGTGGACGAACTTCCCCTTTTCGACGGGCGTGCCGTTCACGGTGATCTTGAGCTCCGCGGGATCCGTGCCCTGCGCCCCCTTGATGCGGACGAACTGGTTCATCTTCGCGTCGCCCGACGCGTCGAGCGGGAAGCGGACCGTCACCGCGTCGCCCTTCGCGGCGAGGGGCGGCAGCGCCCACGTGTCGCCGTCCACGTCCACCGCGGCGCCGGCCGGGGCCGTCGCGAATTCGGACGCCGCGCCGTCCTCGACGCCGAGGCGCCACTTGTCCATGCGCGGCCAGGCGGCCGCCGCGCGCATCTCGGCCTCCGTCAGCGCGTTCGTCCAGAGCGCAATCGTCTGGACGGCGCCGCGGTAGCTCTTCCAGTTGTTTCCGTTGCTGGACGCGGGGGAGACAAAGGCCAAGCTGCCGCTGAATGGGCTTTCGGCGCCGACCTGGAACTTCGCGCCGGCCACCGGGCGCAGGTCGTACTCGGCGGCCATCGTCTTCTCGCCATAGTACGTGTGCCAGCCGCCGCAGCTGGAGTTGTCGTAGTTGTTGTCGAAGCCCTTGACGTAGCCGTCGCGGGACAGGAACGCGCGGACCTTCTGTCCGTCCACGCTGATCACGAGGTCGTTCCAGTTCTCGAGATTGACGCGGGCATTGTTGGACTCCGGCGGCCAGGAGTAACCGCCGAGGTAGATGAGCAGCCGGGCCGTCCGGTTCGTGTAGTAGTGCGTGCCGCCCCAGACATGCTCGTCGTTGCGGACCTGGTCGAAGCCCAACATGATGCCGCGCTTGGAGCCGTGGCCGAAGTGGGCCAGCCAGCTGTAGAGGGGATGCACCTGGTCGGCGTCGGGACGGAAGCGCATGTAGATCGTGTAGCTCGCCTTCCCCTGCTCCTGGTTCGGAATCGCGCCGACGAGGCTGTTGGGGATGTCGAACGTGCAGGGGTAGCCGTAGCCCGCGCCGGTCTCGGAGTTCGTCACGACGACGGTCTGGGGCAGGTAGACCGCCTGCACGAAGTTCGTGGTGCCGCGGTACGGCAGGTGCGCCCAGGCGTTCGTAATCGGCAACGGCGCGTTCCGGACCGTGTAGCTGAACGTCGTCCGGTTCAGCGAGTCCCGCCCTTCGGCGGCGTCGAGCAGCCCGTCCCCGTTCAGGTCCGTGGCGAGTCCGCGGGACCAGAAGTAGACGTTGGAGTAGACGTCCGCCTGGGTCGACATGCAAACGGCGAACAGGGCGAAGGTGAACGCACGAACAATCGTTTTCATGTCAAAATTATACAGACAAAACCCCGTTGCGTCAATTCCGACGCAACAGGGGCACGGATTCGTGTAACTGCTGAAGTCCGCTTTCCCGGCCTAACTGAAAACTGCTATACTAGCA
>JAEDMN010000295.1 GCA_016302985.1 Kiritimatiellia bacterium
CGCGTCACGCGCCGGCCCCTCGTCCTCTCTCGCACCAGACCTTCGTGCGCCGCCTATCGGGCGCATGCCTCCACGAGGGCGGCCACGCGCGCCGCGGCGTCGGGTGTCGCAAGGGACTTCATCGCGAGGGCCTTGCGGGCGAGCGAGTCGGCATTGCCGCTCTTGTGGTAGACGTAGTTCGCAAGCGCACGGGGGGTCAGCGCCTCCTGCACGCCCTCGTCCGCAGCGCCCTTCTTGACGAAGGCCTGCGCGTTGAAATGCTGGTGGTTGCGCATTGCGCTCGGAAGCGGAATGAAGAATGTGGGCTTACCCACAAGCGCCAGCTCGAAGCAGGTCGACGCACCCGCGCGCGCGACCACGAGGTCCGCGGTGGCGAACGCGCGGCCCATTTCACGCTCAAAGGCGTTGACGCGGCAGGCAATGCCCGCGTTGGCATACTTCTCCCGAACCCAGGCTTCGTCGGCCGCGCCCGTCTGGTGGATGACGAAGAGCTTCCGTCCATCTCCCTTCTTGGCGAATTCCTGCCGCACAAGCACCAGCGCCTGGCAGGCGAGCTCGTTCACCCGGTGCGCGCCCTGGCTTCCGCCCGTCACGAACACGCAGAACGACTCGGACGGGACATCCTCGAAACGGGGTTGTCCGGCGACTTCCGCTCGGACCGGCAGGCCCGTCAGGACGGTGTCGCGCATCTTGAGATGCCCGGCCGTCTCCTCGAAGGAGATTGCGACCTTCTTCGCATAGCGCGAAAGGAAGTCCACCGCGCGGCCCGGCACAGTGTTCGCCTCGTGCAGCACGACGGGCACGTGGCGGGCGCGCGCGGCCAGCACTGGAGGAAGGCTCGAATAGGACCCCATCGCGAGCAGCGCGTCAGGGGCGAAGCGCTTCATTTCGCGTCGGCAGCGCAGGATCGAGAAGAGGTTCGCGAGCATGTTCCGCACACTCAGCGGACGTGCGCCGGTGGAGAAGACGGCGCCGTCCCAGGCCTTCATGACGGCACCTTCGATGGACCGGCCGGAGGCCCACACCACGACCTCGTGGCCGCGGGCGCGCAGTTCACGCGCGACGGCCAGTCCGGGAAATGTGTGCCCGCCGGTGCCCCCGCAGGCGACAACGAACTTCTTCGCCATGGTCAGGCCTGTCCGGCAAGCTTCTTCATGAGGGCGAGGGAGGTCGCAAGGTTCTTCTCGAAATCCTTCTTGTCGCCCCAGCCGCACTCGCAGGAGACGCCGCCCGTGTAGCCGATCCGGCGCAGCGCCGCGAAATAGGGGACGAACTCGGAACCGTCGCCCTTCAGGCCGGGGCAGGTGCGGGTCGTCTTCTCGGCGATGTGGCAGTGCTTGAGGCGGCAGCCGGCCTGAACGATGGAGGCCGCATCCTCGCGGCCCATGATCATGTGGAAGAGGTCGGCGAGCTGCTGGACGCGCGGCGAGCCGATTTCCTTGACGATCTGGACGCCCTGCCAGACGAAGTTGATGATGTTGGACTCGTTGGGGCACAGCGGCTCGATCACGACGGAGACCTTGCAGTCCGCGATGCGCTTCGCCAGCTCCGCGCAGAACGCGGCGTACTGGTCACGGCCCTTCTGCAAGTCGGGCCAGTTCTTGCGGTCCTTGTCGCAGAAATCGCCGGGGACGTTGCGCGCGCCGCCCGAACCGAACACGAGGTACTTGCAGCCTACGATGTCCGCGCGGCGGCAGGCCCGCTCGGCGTAGTCGAGCGCGGGGGCCGGGTCCGCAGCGGGTCCGGTCAGGCGGAACTTGCCGGGGATGAAGCCGTTGCAGGACCGGATCGGCAGCGCCGCGCCCAGAACCGCGTCGCGCTGCTTCTGCCACTCCGCGTCGCTCTTGTCGGGCTGGAGCATGCCGCCCACCGAACCCTCGAAGAAGTCGTAGCCCGCGGCCTTCATCGCCTTCGTGTCGCCGACGCCGCGGCACGCGCCGAAGAGGATGCGCCCCTGCGCTTCGCGGGTCGCGGACACGGACGTGCAGCCACCCATCGCGGCTCCTGCGGCCGCCAGACCCAGAAATTCCCTGCGGTTCATCTCAGACCTCCTTGTTCCTGCGCACGCGGACTAGCGGCTCCAGGACGGGTTCATCCAGTGGCCCGGGTTGTTGAAGAGCTTGACCGGGGGCTCGTCCTTCGCCTCGGGATCGGTGTCGACGATGAAGATCGCGCCGTCGCGTTCGGCGACGAGGTGGCGGCCATCGACCGCCCAGCTGGGGTGCTCCCAGGTGCCGGGCTTCGTGACGACGCGCGCGGAGGCCTCGCCCTTCGCGGGATCCATCACGACGAGGACGCTGCCGCCCGCGCGCTTGGACGCGTAGCAGAGAAGCCCGTTCGGGCCCCAGTCGGGATTCGTGTTCTGGCTGCCCGCGCTCGTGATGCGGGTGGACTTCTTCGTCGCGACGTCGAGCACGTAGATCTGCGGCTGGCGGGAGAGGTCCGTGACATAGGCGATCCGGCGGCCGTCGGGGCTCCAGCAGGGGGAGGCCTCGGAGGCGGAGGGCGTACGGGTCATGCGCTTCAGGCTCTTCGCGCCGAAGTCCTGCACGTAGAGCTCGGGATTGCCCTGGAGGGACAGGATGATCGCGTAGCTGCGCCCGTTCGGGGAGACGGCCGCGCCCGTCGCGAGACCCTTGAACGGAGCGAGAAGCGACTGGCGGCCGTCGGTCGTGATGCGGTAGACGAGCGGCGTCTGCGTGAGGAATCCCGTGTAGAAGATCTCTTTCTTGTTGGGAGCCCAGCGCGGACCGACCGCGGCGCGGTGGTCGCTCGTGAGACGACGCAGGTCGTAGCCGTCGGGATAGCAGATGTAAAGTTCGGCGTTGTCCTTGCCCTTGCGGTCGACGAAGGCGATGCGCTCGCAGGCGAAGCCCTTCTTGCCGGCGTAGTTCTGGACGATTGCGTCGGAGAGCTCGCGCGCCGCCATGCGGGCGGCCTTCTCGTCCGCGAACGCGGCGGAGGACTTCAGCTGCTTGCCCGCACCCGTGACCGTCACGCCGGCGCCGGGCGTGCCCGTCACCTTGATCTGGCCGTTGGCACGGATCTGGAAGTAACCGCTGATGCCCAGGTTGCGGCGCAGCGAGGCGTTGAAGGCCTTCGCGGCGGGCGTGCCGGCGGACGTGTCGACCGAGATGCCGATGCGCTGGGCGCCGCCCTTGCTCACGTTGACCGTCAGGGCGGAGGCGGGGGTGCAGATTGCGGACACCGCAAGCGCGGCGAAGAAAATGGGAAGCGAACGGGTCATTGCGACTCAACTCCTGGTAGAATGTCTCAGCGTTGTAGGTTGTAAAGGGATTCTGAGAGTATACATGTTCTCATCCGCAGGCGCAATGCGAAACTCGCGCG
>JAEDMN010000296.1 GCA_016302985.1 Kiritimatiellia bacterium
GGCGTGTAGGCCTTCTTCTTCGAATTGCAGTCCTTGCAGCAGGGCACGCAGTTGCCCCGCGTGGACTTCCCGCCGCGCGCGACGGGGACGACGTGGTCGAGGGTGAGGTTCGCGGCGCCGACAACCCGGTGGCAGTAGTGGCACGCGCCCTTCGCGACGAGGGCGCGCCACCAGTCCGTCTTCCGCAGTTCGCGGGCCTTCTCCCGCTCCCGCTTCACGTGGGCGGGATCGGGGCGCAGGTCGAGCCAGTCTTCCATCAGCCGAAGATCTCCTCGTAGAACGGCGCCCAGTACGAAATCACCTGGGTGGCGCCGGCGCGGAAGATCGCGTAGAGCGATTCGCGGGCGGTGGGATAGAGGTCGCAGTAGCCCTTCTCGGCCGCGGCGTGGACCATCGCGTACTCGCCGGAGACGTTGTAGGCCATGACCGGCAGCAGCGTGCGGTCCGAGACCTGGCGGATCAGGTCGAGATAGAACAGGGCCGGCTTGACCATGAGGGCGTCCGCGCCCTCGGCCTCGTCGAGGACCGATTCGCGCAGCGCGGTCTTCGGGTCGCGGTAGCTGGCCTGGTAGCCCTGGCGGTCGCCCTGCGACGGCGCGGAGTTCTCGGCGTCGCGGAACGGACCGTACATCTGCGAGGCGAACTTGGTCGAATAGGAGATGAGGAGCGTCTTTGTGAAGCCCTCCTCGTCCAGCGCGCGACGGATGGCGGCGATCTGGCCGTCCATCATCGCGGAGGGGGCGACGCCGTCCGCGCCCGCGCGGGCATGGGAGACGGCGACGCGCGCGAGCATCTCGCAGGCCGCGTCGTTGTCGATGTCGCCGTCCGGGTCGTGCGGACCGCAGTGCCCGTGGCTCGTGTACGCGCAGAGACAGACGTCCGTGAGGATGACGAGGTCGGGATAGGCCGCGCGCAGCACGGGGATCGCGCGCTGCACGGCGCCGTGCGGGTCTTCCGCGGGCGTGCCGCACTCGTCCTTGCCCTCGCCTTCGTGCTGGCCGAAGAGCAGCACGCTCTTCACGCCCTGAGCGACAACGGGGGCGAGCTCCTTCACGAGCTCGTCCGCGGAGAGGCGGAACTGGCCCGGCATCGACGCGATCGGCTCGCGGCGGCCGGTCCCCGGCACCACGAACACGGGCCAGATGAACTTCTCGGGACCCGGCTTCGGCATCGCGAACAGGTCGCGCACCGCGGCCGTCCGGCGCAGCCGGCGCAGCCTGACTTCGGGATATCCGTCCATGGCGGGACTACCTGCGCTTCCTTCCCGCGGCCTTCGGCGCGGACTTGGGCGGATCCTCGGCGGGGATGATCAGCTTCTGTCCGACGCGGAGGTTGTTCGCCTTGAGGCCGGGGTTGGCGGCGAGGATCTTCTGCACCGTCGTGTCGAACCCCTGCGCGATCAGGGAGAGCGTCTGCCCCTTCTCGACGACGTACTCGTAGTGGGGGCCGACGGAAGGCGGCGGCGCGGGGCGGGCGGCCGGGGCGCGCGCAGGGGCGCGCGCAGGGGCGGAGACCGCGGCCGGGGGCGGAGGCGGCGTGATCTTCGCCATGCGCTGGGCCAGGTCGGCGACGACCGCCGCGCGGATCTGCTCCTGCAGGCGCGGGAGCGCGGCGCGGAGGTCCGCGACCTCGGCGCGCAGCGTGGCGATCTCCGCCTGGAGGTTGGCGTCGGGGCCGGCGGGCTGTTCGAGGCGCTGCAGGCGGGCGACGATGTTGTCCTGGTTCTGCACCAGCACGTCGAACTGCTGCACGAGGCGCGGGACCTCGGCGAGGGCCTGCTGCTGCTGGTAGGCGGCCCGGGCGGCCGCCATGTCCTGGGACTGCGCGGCGCCCGCCACGAGGGCGATGGCAGCCAGGATGAGAGAGGACTTCTTCATGGGATGCTCCTTTGAATCAGACGAAACGGAAGACGAGCCACAGCGCGCCCAGCGCGGACGCGAACCAGAGGAAGCGCGTCTGGCGCCGCGCGACGCGGCTGCGGATCATGTTGGAGGCGAACGTGCGCATGCCGCCTCCGGAAATGTAGTGGAAGAGGCGCCAGCTGGCCTGGTGCTCCGCGGACAGTCCCTGGAGCGAGTCGTCCTCGACGTCGATGTCCCAGGGCGTATCCTCGGCCGTCCAGGCGTGGCGGCTCTTCACGAGGGTTGTGTGAACGGCGGACATGGGGACCTGTCAGGGAAGGCGGAGGACCATGCCGATGCGAAGGCGCCCGTCCGCGGGGACGATCGAGCGGTTGGCGTCCTGGATCGAACGCCACTTGTGCGAAGAGCCGTAGAAACGCGTCGCGATCTTGAACAGCGTGTCGCCTTCCTGGACCGTGTACGTCTCGGGCCGGGCGGCCGCGGAGCCCTTCGTCTTCTTGCTCCCGAACAGGGCGTCGAAGCCGCCCGTCTTGCCGGCGGCCGGTTTCGCGACGGCCGCGGGCTTCGCGCCCACGGCGTCCGCGCCCGCCACCGCGCTGGCGGCCAAGGCCTTCGTCGAAGCCGTCGGGCGGGCCGGCACGTCGTCGTCCAGCTGCGCCAGCTTCTTCGCCTCCTTCAAGTCGGCGGTCTTGCGCGCATCCGCGGCGGAAACGTCATCCTCTTCGTCCAGCAGTTCCGCGTCCGTGGGCTGCAGCCGACGGCGACGGATCTCGTCCTTCTCCTCCTTCAGCTGCGCGAGCGCATCCTTCATCGCCGCGTCCTTCGTCACCTTGCCCTCGAAGCTTTCGCCCAGCTTCGCGAGCAGTTGGCTGCGCCGCTCGGCCTCTCCTTGGAGGCGGGAGATCGTCCGCCGGGCCTTCTCGAGGTCGCCCTCGAGCCGCGCGACCTTCTTCTTGAGGTCGTCGCACTCCGCGGTCAGCCGCTCGTTGTCCGCGGCGATCTTGCTCGACGCGCTGCCGCCCGCCTTGCGCACCATCTCGGCCTGCAGCATCGTCTCGCAGGCCTTGACGCGGTCCAGCGCGACCGTCGCCTTGTCCGACGCGGGCCGGTGCGCCAGGTAGTCCCGGTAGTGGGCGATGGCCGAGATGTAGTCCTTCCGCACGTCCTGGAGCAGGGTGGCCAGCTGGAAATGCGCCGAATAGGACTTCGGCTCGTAGAACACCACGCGCTCGAAACCCTTGATGGCGGCATCCACGCGACCAGCCTGGAAGTCGTCGATCGCATTCTTGTACAGGCTCGTCGAGCGCTCGAGCGCCTCCTGCTCGGAAAGCGTGAGCCCCCGGTCGCAGCCGGCGGCCAGCAGCGCCACCACCACGGCCAGCATCCCGTATCGCAGCACGTCATTCCTCATCGCCGTCCTCCTCTTCCTCGCCCTCGTCTCCATCCTCGTCTCCATCCTCGTCGTCGCCATCCTCGTC
>JAEDMN010000297.1 GCA_016302985.1 Kiritimatiellia bacterium
CGAACTCGCGGCGACGGCCGAGATCGCGTCGTTTGGTGACATCTCGAAGAAGGTGAACGCGCTGGGCGCGATGATCAACAACCCGATCGTGCCGATGCTGCTGCTGGGCAGCGGTCAGCAGATGCTGACGCAGGCCTACGGGCCGATCCGCAGCGACGCGCCGGCGCACGTGTACCTCTACGTCCGCAGCGACTTCGGGAAGGCGGGCGGGGCCGAGGGCGACCCGGCCGAGGCCGTGCTCATCTACCCCAGCGCGGCCGGCGCGGCGAAGATGGCTCTGGACCACCCCGGCTCCACGAAGGAGGCCGACGGCACGCTGCACCTGCTGCCGGGCGAGAACCAGCCCGAGGACCGCTGGGTGAAGTTCTCCGCGGACGGCGGGTTCTGCGCGTTCGCGGGTTCGGCGGCCTCCGCCGCGCGCGCGATCGCGGACTTCGACAAGGCCGCGGCGGCGCGCCGGACGGCCGCGGGCGAGAAGCCCCTGATGCGCCTGGATATCACCGCGCGCGGCCTCGCGGCGATCGTGGACCTGCAGACGCAAGCCGCGGCGCAGGGCACGGAGGCGCTGAAGACCGCGCAGAAGGACGGGAAGTCCGACGGCGGGACGGAGCTGCTCGCGCGGATCTCCGCGCTCCAGACGGCGCAGAACGCGCGCAGCCAGACGCTGCTCGCCGGCCTCTCCGGCGTCTCGGTGGTCCTCGACCTCAACGACCTCGGTCTCTCCGTCGACGTCCAGGCCGCGGCGAAGCCGGGCGCCCGCACGCTGCCCGCCGCGGGCTTCCAGCTGCCCGCGGGCGCGCTGGACGCGTTCCCGGCCGGCACGTCGCTCTTCGCGGCCGTCAACACCTCGCTGCAGGGCGGCTACTTCACGGAGGCCGACTACAGGGCGGACTGCGCAACGGTCGCGCAGATGCTGAAGGAGGACCTGCTGCCCGAGGTCAGGAAGTCCAAGGACGGGAAGAAGTACGCGGCGCTGCTCGACGAGCTCGTGGGGGGGCTGGACGAATTCCTGCGCGCGGCGCCGTATCCGGCGCCCGGCGACTGGAGCGCGGCGGCCCTCGCGTTCGACGCGGCGCGGCACCCGTATCTCCGGAGCCACGGCGAAGGCGCGAAGCTCGCCGAGACGCAGCGGAACGTCCAGCGCCTCACCGACCGCGTCGCGGCGGCGCTCGAGAAGCAGTGGCCCGGTTCGCGCATCCTGACGCGCGACGCGGCGGGCGCGGAGGTGATCGACCTCGCGGCGGTGATCGACGTCGCCGCGGCCGAGTCCGGCGTCAAGGAGAAGAACGCGAAGGAGGTCGCCCAGGGCAAGAAGACGGTCGCGGACGTCTTCGGCGACACGAAGATCGCGGTGTCGTCCACGATTTCCGGCACGAAGGCCGCGGCGCTCGTCGCGACGCCCGGCTTCAAGGTCCCGGCGGAGACGATGAAGGGCGAGGCCGCGTTGGCGGCCGCGCTCCCCGAGGTGGTGCAGGAGCGTCCCGCGGGCGCGCTCTTCTTCACGCCCTACGCGTTCGCGCGGGACGTCGTGCTGCCGCTCGTCGCGAAGTTCGGCGACAAGGACGTCGCCGCGCAGGTCCAGGCGATGACCGCGGCCATGCCCGCGGCGGCGCCGAACAGCGCGTTCGCCACCGCGGGCTGGGCGCGGAAGGATGGTTCGTTCCGCGTGCTGATGCGCCTCACGGCGAACGAGATCAAGAACCTCGGCGGCGCGTTCAACGCGTTCACCGCCGCGTCGATGTCCGCGGGCGCGGATGACGACGAGGACAAGTAAGGAGCGAAGGGGCGGCATGGACATTCGGAAGACCTTCGTCTGCGGGCACCGCAACCCGGACTGCGATTCGGTCATGAGCGCGTACGGGCTGGCGGACCTGCGCCGCCGCACCGGGCTCGCGGACGTGGAGCCGATCTGCCCGGGACGGCTGCCGGCCCGGGCGAAGTGGGTCTTCGACCGCTTCGGACTGCAGCCGCCCGCGTCCCGCGGCGACGTCTACGTGCGCGTGCGCGACCTCATCGCGCCCGATGTGCCGATGATCCGCGCGGAGACGCCGCTCATCGACGCGCTGCGCGCGCTCGAGGCGTCCGGCGAGTCCTCCCTGCCCGTGGCGGGCGCGGACGGCCGCTTCCGCGGCATGCTCTCGCCGGCGAAGCTGCTCTCGCTCTTCATCGCGAAGGACGACCTGTCGCGCCCGACCGGCGAGGCGCCGCTGCACGCCTGTTCGCAGGTGCTCGCGGCCTCCGACCGCGTGCACGACGTCAAGGCGGCCTGCATCCGCAACGCGCACAACCACTTCCCCGTCGTGGACGAGGACGGGCGCCTGCTCGGCACCGTGCTGAAGCGCGCCTTCGCGGAGATCCCGCCGTTCCGGATGATCCTCGTGGACCACAACGAGATCGACCAGGGCATTCCGGGCCTCGAGGAGCTGCCCATCCTCGAGGTCGTCGACCATCACCGCATCTCGTTCACCTCCACGCCGGAGCCGATCAAGTACACGGCGGACACGGTGGGCTCCACCTGCACCATCGTCGCGCGGATGTTCCGCGGCGCGGGCCTGCGTCCGTCGAAGGCGGTCGCGGGCGTGCTGCTCGCGGGCATCGTCGCGGACACGCTGTTCTTCCAGTCGCCGACGACGACGGAGGCGGACCGCACCTTCGCCGCCTGGCTCGAGAAGATCAGCGGCGCGACGGCGCAGGAGCTGATGGACGGGATGATGTCCGTCGCCTCCGCGCTCAGCGCGCTCACGCCCGCGAAGGCCGTCGATTCCGACCGCAAGACCTACGCGGAGAGCGGCTGGACGTTCTCGCTCGCGCAGCTGGAGGAGTCCAACCTGGCGCTCTTCCACAACCAGATCGACGTGCTCGGGGCGGAGCTCGACCGCGTGCTCGCGCAGGAAAAGCTCGACTTCGTCGCGCTCCTCGTCACGGATCCCGTGCGCGCGACCTCCGAGCTGCTCTTCCGCGGCGCCGAGTCGGTCCGCCGCGCGCTGCCCTGGCGCACGCACGCGCGCGGCACCTTCCTGCTGCCCGGCGTCCTCTCGCGCAAGAAGCAGCTGCTGCCCGAGGTGCTCTCGACACTCTCCGGCCTCGCGCGGTAGGGCGTCTTGAAGGCGTGAATCTGCACGGGTGGGGGGGCGGCAGGGTAGCTTCCCGGTCACCCTGCTTTTGCCCTCGACCGCCTTGTATTGTGGGATTGCAGCATTGTGCCATTGCGAGATTGTACTATTGAGTCATTGGGAGATCGAGGGATTTCATTCCCAGAATTCCACATTGGCACAATCTCACAATAATACAATCTCACATTCTTACAATCTCACAATGCTACA
>JAEDMN010000056.1 GCA_016302985.1 Kiritimatiellia bacterium
GACGCATGTCCGACGGGAGGGGCCGCCGAGATTGTGGTATAATCTGCCCATGAACGAAACAGCTTTGAAGTATCTCAAGGTCGTGGGATCCTGGCGGGACGTCGCGGACGCCGCCCGCACGACCATCCGCATGCCGGAAGGGCGGAAGGAACCGTCCTCCAAGTGGAAGAAGCGCATCCTCCTCGCCGAGCACTCGCCGATCCGCAAGCTCCTCGTGAGCTGGAAGTGGGTGAACCTGCCGTACTGGGTGAGCGTCCACTTCGTCCGTCACAAGTACGGCATCGAGCACTTCGTCTCCACGCAGCGCACGGACCGCACGGGCGAGGACCGCACGTCCAAGACGCAGGACGCGGCGGTCGAGCACGAGTGCTTCGCGAATGCCGCCGAGGTCATGTTCATCAGCCGCCGCCGTCTCTGCTCCCAGGCGAGCCCCGAGACGCGCGCCGCGTGGAAGCTCGTCGTCGACGAGCTCGCGAAGCAGGAGCCCGAGCTGGCCGCCTGCTGCGTGCCGGACTGCGTCTACCGCGGATTCTGTCCCGAATTCAAGTGCTGCGGCTTCGTGAACACGCCCGCCTACCAGGAGGCCGTGAGGAAGTACCGCACGGTCGAGTGATGGAAGAGCGCATCCAGAACATCCTCAGCCACGCCGGCGTCGCGAGCCGCCGCAAGGCGAGCGAGATGATCGAGGCGGGGCGCGTGCGCGTCGACGGCCGGGTCGTGACCGAGCCGTTCCTCCGCTTCGATCCGGCGAAGGTCCGCATCGAGGTGGACGGCCGTCCGGTCGAGGGCGCCCGCGAACGCACGCGCACGATCATGCTCTACAAGCCCGTCGGCGTGCTTTCCACCCTGGACGATCCCTTTGGTGGAAAGACCGTCGCGGACATTCTCCGCGGCCGCGTCCCCGAGCGGCTCGTTCCCGTGGGCCGGCTGGACAAGGACAGCGAGGGCCTGCTGCTGATGAGCAACGACGGCGACCTCACGCTGCGGCTGACCCATCCTCGCTACGAGCACGAGAAGACCTACCTCGTCCGCGCTGCGGGACGCTGGAGCGAGGAGAAGCTGCGCATCCTGCGCGGTCCCGTGACGATGCCGGACGGCTACGTGACGCGTCCCTGTCCCGTGGAGGTCGTCAGCCTCGGCCGCGACAACGTGCACATCCTCCGCTTCCGCCTGCGCGAGGGCCGCAAGCGCCAGATCCGCTACATGTGCAGCGCGGCGCACCTCGTCGTGCTCGCGCTGAAGCGCGTCGCCATCGGGCGGCTCCGCCTGCCGGACGACCTCCAGCCCGGCGAATGGCGCGACCTCGCCCCCGCGCAGCTCCGCCTGCTCACCGAGCCGACTTTCCCATCCAAAATGGCGGAGGGTGTCTGACACCTCTCGCCAATGGTCCGCGGCGAATAGTTCTCAATGGTCTGGCAGGGAGGGGCGATGGTTGGGGCGAAACGGTACGAGGTTCTGGACGCGTTGCGCGGACTTTGCGCAATCGGCGTCGTGGCGCTGCATTTTTGCGAAGCATATGGGAAGCCCGCATGGCTGCCGCACGCGCATCTCGCGGTCGAGTACTTCCTGCTGCTGACGGGCTTCACCTTCATTGTCGCCTACGACCGGCGCTGGGCGGACGGCACGCTGACGCTGGGCGGGTTCCTGTGGCGGCGTTTCCTGCGTCTGTGGCCGCTGGTGCTGGTCGGGTCCTTCATCGGCCTCGTGTTCCGCTTCATCCTGGGGGCGCAGATGTCCACGTTCTCCCGCGCGCTGGCGCCGGACGCGCTGAAGGACGTCGGGGTCTTCTGCTACACGCTGACGCTGCTGCCGGCGCCGAAGTCCTGGGGCTGCCTCCAGCCGCTGCAGGCCCAGACCTGGACGCTTTTCTACATCATCTGGGCGAACCTGGCCTACGGACTTCTGTTCCGTCGTCTGAAGACCTGGATGATCGGGGTCTGCGTCGCGGCCGGCGCGGCCTACTCGCTGTACGTGGTCTGCCATTTCCATTCCTATGCGCTGGGCTGGGTTTGGACCGAGAGGCACATCGTCACGGCCTGCGGACGCGTCGTCTTCACCGTCTTCGCGGGCATGCTGATTGCGCGGAAGGGCTGGAAGCTGTCCTTCCCGGGCGCGGGGCTCGTCGCGGCCCTCCTGGCGGCGACAGTCGTGTTCGGACCGTTCTGCGCCGTGGACAGGTCCGTTCCCTTCGCCGTCTACGAGGCCGTGGCCGTGTTTGTCGTCCTGCCCCTCGTCATCCTGACGGGCGCGGGCGGATGCCTCCCGGAGGGGCGCTTCGCGGACTTCTGCCGCTTCATGGGGCGGTACTCCTTCCCGCTCTACGCGACGCACTTCCCGGTGCGCATCGCCCTCGGGATCTGGCGCCGTTCGGCACCGGCCGACGCGCCGTGGACGCACCACGCGGCGCTGATCTTCTCCGCCACGGTCATCTCCCTCGCCCTTGCGTGGCTCGCGATGAAGGCCGTGGACGCCCTGACCCGCGCCGCCCGGCCACGTGGTTGACGCATTTTCAGCAGGTGTTGTATAATTCACAGAAGCAGGACATAGGCGACAAGGGAGGATTCCGACATGAAGAAAGTCTTATTGATGTTTGGGGGCGTGTTTCTGGGAATGGCCGTGTCCGGCGCGGTGCAGAACGTCACGATCACGGCGGACAACGCCTACGCGTACAACGCGTCGAACCGCCTGGCCTGCGATTCGGGCTCCAAGATCCTCGTGACGTACTCGTACCGCGCGGACGGGAAGACGCTGAAGGAATCCCTGCTGGACTTCATCGACGTGACGCCGTCCGCCGCCGGCCAGCCCGATCCATGGGTCTCCATCCGCGTCCTGGGGGACGGTCTCAAGAACGACGTCGACTTCTCCGCGCAGCCCTACCTGTGGCTCGGCACGACCGAGATCGCCTCGGCCATCGTCCTGGACGGCGTCTTCGAACCCTATGGCGACGTCTACCAGCTCGGCTATGGTGAGAACGTGTCCGGCGAATACCGCGGCCTCGTGGTCAAGAACCTGCAGGACAATCCCGTCTCCGGCGCGCCGCGCCGCGTGCGTGCGGCGGGCCCCGGCAACGTCCTGCTGGGCGGCGGCACCTATTCCGGAGGCATCGTCGCCGAAGGTCCGTCCTACCTGACGATCTGCTCCACGTCGGACGTCGGCACGGGCTACAGGAACGCCTCCGTGCCCGCGATCACGCTGCGGAACGTGGACGGCAAGGCCGCGCGCCTGCAGCTGAAGAACGTCAATGTCGTCTACGCCGAGGACCTGGAGATCCGGATCGACGGCGTGAACGAGCTCCATTCCTGCGGCGCGAATAAGACCGTCTACACCACGTTCAAGGGACCGGTCACGGGGTCGGGCCAGATCCGGCTCACGGACCAGGGCGGCGTCCACTTCACGAGCGCGCGCAACACGTTCGACGGCGAGATCTACGTCTCCAACCGCCAGGAGATCTACGATGTCGAAATCTGCATCGGCGACGGCGTGAACTGCAGCTGGGCCGGCAGCAAGATCACCCAGCCCAGCAACTGGACGAACCACATCGTGACCGTCAACTGCGGTTCCGACTTCACGCTCGACGCGGAGCTCTCGGCCAGCGGCGGCCGGCTGGTGAAGAAGGGCGACGGCACGCTGACGCTCGGAAAGGCCTTCCCGCGCAAGCCGATCCGCACCGACATCCCCGTCCTCCAGATCCTCGGCGGCACGGTGAAGCGCACGGTGAAGGAGCCCGCGGACGCCGTCGGTCTCGTCGAGATCGCGGCCGGCGCGAAGCTGGACCTCAACCAGGTCGCCGCGCCGAGCATCTGGCTGCCGTTCGGCGCCGGCGACATCGTCAACCCGGCCGGGGGCGCGGTCACGCTGAAGGGCCCCGCCATCGAGGGCCAGGCCTTCCAGGGTTCCGTCGAGGGCCGCGTGACGGTCGAGGAGACGATGGCCCTGGCGCCGTGGCGCATCGGCTTCCGGCCGCGCCTCGGAACCTCGCTCGTCGTGGCGTCGGGCGAGATCTGGGTGGACGACGGCTTCTCCAGCCCGGCCGTCGAGGTGAAGAGCGGCGCCGGGGTCCTCTTCGGCTCGCAGGCGGCGAACGATGCGGGCGGACTGAAGATGGAGGCCTGGTTCAACGGCGTGGCCTGGTCCTCGGCCGGCCACGCGGCCTGCCTGGAGGCGGCCGTGGCGCGCGCGGACAGCGGCGAGAAGCCGGACGTCTCCACGGACATGACCGTGTTCGGCGACGTGTTCGCGTCCGGAGAGGCCAACGAGGCCGGCGGCCACTCGGGACCGTTCCGGACAGCCTTCGGCGACACGAAGGACCACTTCGTCGCCAAGTTCACGGGCTACTTCATCGCGGAGAAGACCGGCCGCTACGACTTCCGCATCTATGCGGACGACGGTGCGAAGCTCGTCCTCGACGGCACGAACACGGTGATCAACGCGTGCGCCGGCGACGGCACGGCCGCGCTGGACGGCTCGGCCATCCTCGCGGCCGGCCGCCATCCCGTCACGTTCTACTTCTGCGAGGAGGGCGGCTGGGAGGTCTTCCGCGTGAACCTGAAGGGACCGGACGACGCGGACTACGCCCTGCTGCCCACGCGCCTGCTCTCCACCTGGAACGGCGTCGGGACGGACCTCGGCGCCGTCACGGGCGCGGGCTCGCTCCGTCTGGGCGAGGCCGGCGCGGCGTGGCCGAAGATGGACCTCTCGGGTTTCGCCGGACGCGTCGTCGCGAACGGTCCCGCGGCCGCGGCGGACGCGGGCCGCGTCGCGCCCGCCGGCGCGTCGCTGCACTTCCCCGGCGGCTCGGACTTCGAAGGTCCGCTCTGGTGGCGCGCCGGTCGGACGGTCATCGTGCTGGCGGCGGACGGGAAGCCGGCGTTCGACCTCGGCGGCGCGGCGAACGCCAACGGATTCGTGAACCGGACGCGTCCGCTCGACCTCTCGAAGCCGTTCACGGTCTCCTTCGACTTCTCGATCCACGCGCCCTGGGCGAACGAGAGCTCCCTCGGCGACGGCTTCGCCCTGATGCTCCACGACAAGGTGGACGGGACCTTCGGCGACACCTTCGGCTACGACTGCGCGGCGAAACGCATCAACAACGCGTCCGCCTACGGCATGCAGTGCTACCTCATGCCGGACCAGTCCCACTTCGCCTGGGTGAAGGACAACCGCCACTTCGGGAACGTCGAGACGAACGGGACGTACGTGATGAAGCAGGCGAAGGACCCGGCGAAGCCGTTCCACGTCACGCTTGCGTGGGACCTCGAGAAGCTCGTCTTCACCATCGCGCAGGAGGGGCATTCCCCACTGACGATGACGGCCGCCGCCGCGGCCGCGGACCTCGCGGCGAAGTTCCCCGACGGCCGGGCCTACCTCGGCGTCTGGGGACGCAATGCCGGCTTCTACTGCACGATGCTCTTCGCGAACCTCGAGATCGACGAGGCGGACGCGCCGGCGTCCGAGCCCGAGGCGGTTTCGTTCGGCGGCACGCTCGGCGTGGCGGACGGCATGACCAGGGTTCTGGCCGTTCCGGACGTACGTCCCGTCGTCGCGAGCCCGCTCGACGTCACGGGCGCGGGCGGGCTCTCCGCGCCGGCCGGCCTCCCCGTGCAGCTGACGAGCTCTGACTGGACCTTCGCCCTCACGAACGAGACCGCGAAGCTCACGCTGGCGGGGCCGTTCGCGCTTCCGTCCCAGGTCGAGGTCTCCCTCGTCGGCGAGCCGACGGCGAAGGGCCGCGTGCTCGCCGACCTCACGGGCGTCGCGGGTGGCGCGCCCGACGTCGTCTTCCGTCTCGCGCCCGACTGTCCGAAGGGCTGGTCCCTCACCTATTCCGCCGGTCTGCTCAAGGTCTCGTCCGGCTCCGGCGCGACCATTTTCATCAGGTAGGGCGCCATGTCGCATCGCGCCGTTGAAAGGGACATGCAAAGTCGCCCGCATCTTCTCGACGACACCTATCTCGCGCCCTATGCGGACGCGATCCGCGGGCGCGCCGCCCACGCGGAGGCGCGCGCCCGCCAGCTGATGGGCGGGCGGAAGGGGCGCCTCTGCGACTGGGCGAGCGCCCACGAGTACTTCGGCCTCCACCGCACGGCGACGGGCTGGGTGTTCCGGGAGTGGGCGCCCAACGCGAAGGCCATCTGGCTCGTCGGCGACTTCTCCGACTGGAAGGTGCTGCCGCGCTATGAGCTGAAGCGCCTGCCCGGAACGGACGTCTGGGAGCGGACGCTTTCCGCGCGCGCCCTCCGCCACGGGCAGTACTACCACCTCGAGATGCACTGGGACGGTGGCCGGGGCGAACGCATCCCCGCCTATGCCCGTCGGGTGGTGCAGGATCCGAACACCAACCTCTTCTGCGCCCAGGTCTGGCAGCCGAGGAAGCCCTACGTCTGGAAGAACGATCCGCCGGCCCGGAACGCCCGTTCCATGCGCGCCCCCCGCATCTACGAGGCGCATGTCGGCATGGCCTCCGAGGAGGGGAAGGTCGCGACCTACGCGGAATTCCGCGACAGCGTCCTGCCGCGCATCAAGGCGGCCGGCTACGACACGGTGCAGCTGATGGCCGTGATGGAGCATCCCTACTACGGCAGCTTCGGCTACCACGTCTCCAGCTTCTTCGCGTCCAGCTCGCGCTTCGGCACGCCGGAGGACCTCAAGTCGCTCGTCGACGCGGCGCACGGGATGGGCCTGCGCGTGATCATGGACCTCGTCCACTCGCACGCGGTGAAGAACGAGCGCGACGGGCTTTCCCTCTTCGACGGCACGCCCTACCAGTACTTCCACGACGGGGCCAAGGGCTGGCACCGCGCCTGGGATTCGCGCTGCTTCAACTACGGCAGGACGGAGGTGCTGCATTTCCTGCTCTCCAACTGCCGCTACTGGCTGGACGAGTTCCGGTTCGACGGCTACCGCTTCGACGGCGTGACCTCGATGCTCTACTGGGACCACGGCCTCGGCTCGAACTTCACGAACTACGCGATGTACTTCGACGGGTCGATGGACGACGACGCCTGGTGCTACCTCGCCCTGGCGAACCGCGTCATCCACGAGACGCGTCCCGATGCGCTGACCATCGCCGAGGACGTGAGCGGCATGCCCGGCTGCGCGGCGCCCCTGGAGGACTGCGGCCTCGGCTTCGACTACCGGATGGCGATGGGCGTGCCCGACTTCTGGTTCAAGCTCGCGGAGAAGGTCCGCGACGAGGACTGGAGCATGGGCGCCCTCTTCTACGAGCTCACGAACAAGCGGAGCGAGGAACGCGTCGTCTCCTATGTCGAGAGCCATGACCAGGCGCTCGTCGGCGGCAAGACGTTCTTCTTCACGCTTGTCGAGAGCGACATCTACTACGGCATGGGCGTCGACCAGCACGGTCTGCGGATCGACCGCGGCCTCGCGCTCCACAAGCTGGCGCGCCTCGCGACGCTCGCCCTGGCGCGGGACGGCTACCTGAACTTCATGGGCAACGAGTTCGGCCATCCCGAGTGGATCGACTTCCCGCGCGCGGAGAACGGCTGGGACTACGGCCATGCGCGCCGCCAATGGTCGCTGCGCGACGACCCGAACCTGCACTTCAAGGCGCTCGGCGACTTCGACGTGGCGATGCTCGCCGCGGTGGACGCGAAGCGCGCGCGCGCGGAGGACCCGGTTCTGCTCTGCGCGAACGACGGGGACAAGGT
This sequence comes from Kiritimatiellia bacterium, assembly GCA_016302985.1. Lineage (GTDB taxonomy): Bacteria > Verrucomicrobiota > Kiritimatiellia > RFP12 > UBA1067 > RUG572. The sequence goes on from JAEDMN010000056.1 coordinate 7,668, forward strand.
CCTTGCGTTCTGGCGGGCCGGGCGCGTCTACGTCTTCAACTTCAACGCGACCGCGTCCTTCACGGACTACGGCGTGATGGTGCCGCCCGGCCGGCGCTTCCGGCTCGTGCTGGACACGGACGAGGTCCGGTTCGGCGGGCAGGGGCGGATCCGTCCGCGCCAGGTCTTCGCGCCCGAACCCGTCGTGATCGGCAACGAGCAGGTCGACTACGTGAAACTGTATCTGCCGGCGCGTTCGGCGCTGGTGCTGGAGAGAATGAAATGACGAAGCTCGAGAGAAGGTCCTTCCTGAAGTCCGCGCTGCTGGCCGCGCCGTTCCTCGGCGGGTGCGCGTCCCCGTCGGCGTACGCGCCGCCGCGGCGCCCCCCGGCGAGCGGACGGATCAACCTCGCGGTGATCGGCTGCGGCACGATGGGCCGCGGCAACATGAACGGCTTCCTCGCGGATCCGCGCGTGCGCGTCGCGGTCGTGTGCGACCCCGTTCTCGCCTGCCCGACCTACGGCTACGACGCGAAGACGCCGGGCGGCCGCCAGCCGTTCAAGGAGGCCGTCGACCGGCACTACGGGAACACGGACTGCCGGATGGTCGCGGACTGGCGCGAGGTCGTCGCCGACCCGACGGTCGACGCGGTGCTCGTCTCGACGACGGACCACTGGCACGCCCTGATCTCCGTCGCCGCCATGAAGGCCGGCAAGCACGTCTACTGCCAGAAGCCGATGACGCTCGGCGTCTCCGAGGGCCAGGTCATGGTCGAGGCCGCGCGGAAGAGCGGCGTCGTCTTCCAGGTCGGATCCCAGCAGCGCAGCGCGAGCGAGTTCCGCGTCGCGTGCGAGCTCTTCATGAACGGCTACCTGGGCGACTGCCGCACCTGCACGATCGGCCTCACGTATCCGCACAACGACTCGCGCGGCAACCACCACGCGCGCAATCCGGAACGGACGAAGGCCCCCGCCTACTTCGACCCGAAGGGCATGTGGGACATGTGGCAGGGGCCGGCCGAGCACTGGGAGGACGATGCGTTCATCCCCGGCATCCACGAGCCGCTGGCCTGGCGCTGGAACTGGCGCACGGGCTCCGGCACGATCTGCGACTGGGGCGCCCACCACCTGGACATCCTCCAGTGGGCGCTCGGCAAGGACCGTTCCGGCCCCGTCGCGATCGAGAACTTCACCTGCGACTTCCAGCCGCCGGACGCCGTCGTCGCGCCCGAGGTCTTCTCCACCCCGTACCACTTCGCCTTCGACGTCGTCTACGCCAACGGCTTCCGCGCGCACGTCTGCGACACCTCCGGCGCGAAGCAGGGCCTCACATTCCACGGTTCGAAGGGCGATTTGTTCGTCACCCGCGGCAAGCTGGACCGTCCGGACCACTTGCGCAAGTGGAACGAGAAGCGCGACCTGAAGGACACCGAGACGCACCTCTACAGGAATCCGCAGGCGCATTCCCACGAAATGGACTTCATCGACGGCATCTTTTCCGGAAAGCCCGTGGCGACCGACTGCGAAATCGGCCACCGGTCCATCACCATCGCGCATCTCGCGAACATCTGCGCCCGTCTCAATCTCAAGGGCCTGCAGTGGGATGCCGCGCGGGAGCAGGTCGTCGGTCCGCACGCGGCGGAAGCCAACCCGGCCCTCGTGGTGAAGCACCACAACGGCTGGAAGCTCGAGGCCTGATGTCCGCCATGCCGAACGACGTCCAGAAGCCGCTGCTCGATGTCCGCCATCTGCGGATCGCCTTCCGTCGCGACGGACGCGAGATCGTGCCCGTGCGCGACGTGAGCTTCTCCGTTCCCGCACACGGCCGGGTCGCGCTCGTCGGCGAGTCCGGCTGCGGAAAGTCCCTCACCGCGCTCTCGCTCGCGCGCCTCTCCCCGACGGACCGCGCGTTCATTTCGGGCGAGACCGTCTTCTCCGGCCGCATCGCGTACGTCTTCCAGAACCCCTCCGACGCCCTCAACCCCGTCATGCGCATCGCCGCGCAGATCCGCGAGGCGCTGCCGAAGGACATGGACCGGAAGGCCGCCGAGGCGCGCATCGTCGAACTGCTTGCGCGCACCGGCCTGCCGGACCCCGTCCGCGCCGCCCATGCCTATCCCTGCGAGCTCTCGGGCGGACAGCAGCAGCGCTGCATGATCGCGATGGCGCTCGCCGCCAACCCCGACCTGCTCGTGGCCGACGAACCGACCACGGCCCTCGACGTCACGACCCAGAAGCAGGTGCTCGAGCTCATCGACTCCCTCGCCGCCGAAACCGGCATGGCCGTGCTCCTCATCACGCACAACCTCGGCCTCGTCGCGGGCCGCATGGACACGGTGAACGTGATGTACGCAGGCCGCATCGTCGAGAGCGGGCCCGTCGTCGACGTCCTCGCGCATCCGCGCCATCCCTATACGAAGGGCCTGCTGGCCGCCGTGCCCGCGCTCGACGCCCCGCGCGACGCCCCGCTTGCGGACATCCCCGGCACGGTGCCCCCGCCCGACGCCTGGCCCGATGGCTGCGCCTTCTGGCCGCGCTGCGCCGCCGTCCGGGACCGCTGCACGTGCGAGCAGCCGCCCGACACGGCGGACGGCCCGCGCCGCTGCGCCTGCTGGTGCGGTTAGAATGGCGGGGCGGGACGCCCCGCATGCGTATGCGACGCGTCTCGCGTCGCCCGCCCGGGGTGGCATGTGCTATACTTGTCGGCATGAAGTGCAAATTGCTTCCTGTAGTTCTCGCGTACATCTTCTCCGGCGCGCTCGTCGCCGCGGTCGATCCGGACCTCCTCTGTACCTGGTCGGAGGACGAGGGGCTCGGCGAACAGGCCGCCGTTCCTGGGCTGGATGGCGCCGAGGCGTTTACGGTTTCCATCCGCGCGAGCTGGAACCGCGCGGACCAGAAGGGCTATCCCAATCTGCTGAGCGCGAATGGCTGGGGCGGTGTCGGCGGCCTGCTCCTTTTCATGCGCGACGGGAACCTCTGCCTCCGACTGGGCGCAGGCAGGGGGAACGGCGGTCGCGACCGCTGGCACGAGGCGGCCTATCCAATCCTGGGAAAGGTCCCCACCAACGTCTGGACCCTGGTGACCTGCGTCTTCCGCCGGCCCGACGTCGTGACCTACGTCGATGGACGCGTCGTCGCGCACGGGAAATGGGACGAGCCGTTCCGCATGGATTCGGGTTTCCGCCTGGGCGACTGGGGCGGGGCCGAGAAGCACGACGGCCGCCTCGACGACCTGCGCATCTACCGCCGCGCGTTCTCCGCGGACGAAGTCGCCGCGCTGGCGGCGGAAGGGGACTGGAAGGGCGCGCCGCGTCCTCCGAAGCCGGCGGCCCCCGTCGCGGTGTTCGTCGGTGCGCGGAGCGTCCTGTCCTTCGACCGGCAGGGGCGCATCTCCTCGCTGAAGGAGGTGGCGACGGGACGCGAGCTCGTCCAGTCGCCCTGCGCGTGCGTCGCCGTGAAGCGGAAGGGCCGGCCGGCTCTGACCGCGCGCCGGCTTGAACGGCGCGGCGCGGACCGGTTGGCCTTCGTCTTCCCCGGCGGTGCGGGCGAGGCCGTCCTGGACGTGGAGCCGATGGCGGACGGCGCGGGCTGGTCCTTCCGTGTGGCGGCGTTGACGGTCCAGGATGCGGAGGAGCTCCAGTGTGCGCGGATCGTCCCGTCCTGCGGGGCCCGCTGCGGCACGTTCGCCAACGTCCTTTCCGACGACGCGAGCGCGGTGGCGCTGCGCGCGTACGACGTGGCGCTCGAGATGGGCGCCTCCCGCGGCAACGGGCTCACTGTGCGCGCGACGAAGGCGCACGGCCTCGTGGGCGGGCGCTTCGGGCTCGTGGCGGGTCCGCGGGACGGTTTCGTCGCCCAGCTTCGCGCGATGTCCCGCGCTTCGGGCGCGCCCCTGAGCCCCTCGGGCGGGGCCTGGGCTCTGGACGCGGAGGCCAACCGCGGGTCCTATGTCTTCGCGGACCTCTCCCTCGCGTCCGTCGACGACTGGATCGACCTCGCCGAACGAGGCGGGTTCGAGTACATTCATCTCCATGGCTGGTGGCAGGGGCTCGGACACTATCCCGTCAACACGAACCTCTTTCCGCGCGGCCTCGACGACATGAAGGCGGCCGTCGCCCGCATCCACGCCGCAGGGCTCAAGGCCGGCATGCATTCGCTCACGGCCTGCATCAACCCGTATACGGATTCGTGGATCCGTCCCGTCTGCTCGACGAACCTCGTCGCGGACGCGACCTACACGCTTGCCGCCCCGCTGTCGGCGGACGCGACGGAGGTCGTGGTGAACGAGATGCCGGTCGCGAAGCACGACCTCGTCTTCACCTATTCGAGCAACGGCAACTTCCTGCGCCTCGGGAACGAAGTCGTCCAGTACACGGGCATCCGCCGCGAGCCCCCCTACGCCTTCACGGGCTGCCGGCGCGGCTTCTTCGGCACGAAGCCGTCCGCCCACCCCGCGGGCGCGGCATGCGACTACCTGCACCAGCGCTACATCGCGTTCTACCCCGCGCCCGATTCGGACCTCGCCGCGGACCTGGCGCGGCGGCTGGCCGGCGTGCGCAACGCCTGCGACGTCGACGCGTTCTATTTTGACGGTTCGGAGGGCATGGGTACGCGCTACGGCATCGACCGGCTGCGGCACCTCGTCTACGGGAACTTCACGCGTGCGCCCGTCGCGGAGGCGAGCTGCTGGGGCGCGCACAACTGGTGGTTCCACTCCCGCCTCGGCGCCTGGGACCACTCGGTCTGGGCCGCGAAGCGCTTCCACGACGACCATGTGCGGACGACCGTCGACGTCGCGCGGCGGGACAACTTCCTCGAGCCGCAGATGGGCTGGTGGCAGCCCCGTGTCGGTTCGGCCGCGGCGCGCGGGCACTTCTCCGAGGAGATGGAGTACTTCGCCTCGCAGAACGCGGGCCATGACGCCGCGATGTCCCAGCAGGGCGTCAACGTGACGCGCGGCCCCCTGTCGGAGTTCCTGACGCGCCAGTTCACGCTGCTCGGCTGGTACGAGCGCGCCCGCCTCGCGCGCGCGTTCTCGTCCGAGGCGAAGTCGCGCATGGCCGTGCCGCGCGCCGAATTCCGCCTGCGGCAGGCGGACGACGGCGTCTGGAGTCTGTCCCCGCAGACCTCCGTCGTGCACCGCGTCTCCGGTCCCGCGGCGGCGGCCTGGTCCTTCGTCCTTGCGGAGAAGCCCGAGCAGGCGACCCTGCGCGTGGAGGCGCTGTACGGTGCCGCCGATCCGGCGGCGGAGGGGGCGACGAACTTCCTGTCGTCCGCCGACCTCCCGCACTTCGAGACCGCGGCGGCCGCGGGCGTGAAGCTTTCCGTTTCGGCGGAGCGGACTTCGGATTTCGCCTCGGACCGTTCCGAGGCGAAGTCGCACGGGGACGCCCTCCGCCTCGTCGCGCGCAATTCAGGGGCGAAGTCCCGCGGTGCCTGGGCTCGGGCGGTCCGGACCTATCCATTCCCCTACCTGTCGCTCGGCGGAAACGCGGCGTTCGGGTTCTGGGTCCGCGGCGACGGTTCGGGCGCGCTGCTCAACCTCCAGCTGCGGATGGCGCGCGAATACCTCGGCGCGACGTGCGAGCACTACGTGAAGCTCGACTTCACGGGCTGGCGCTTTGTCACGCTGCTTGCGCGCGAGCGGGACGCGGACGACTTCTGGAACCATGCCTGGCCGTACGGCGGGACGATCGCGGTCTGCCGCAACCCCTACGACGGGCGGCATGTCGCGTCCGTCGCGCTGTATCTCAACGAAATTCCCGCCGGGGGGACGACGGATGTCGCGGTCGCGCCCGTGCGCGCGCTGCCCGTGACGAAGCCGGTCGTCGCCCAGGCGGCCGTGACGGTGAATGGCCACTGTGTTCCGCTGCCGTTCCCGCTCGCCGCCGGCGACTACGCGGAGCTCGAGGACGGATTCTGGACGCGCTATTCCGAGACGGGCGACACGCTGGCGCGCGCCCCGGGCCCGAAGACGCTCCCGCTGGCGGCCGGCGCGAACCGCTGCGCGTTCGCCGGGAGGACGGCGTCGGGCGCCCCCGCCCGTGCCGAGGTGACCGTGCTCGCGCGCGAAGCATCCTTCCCCGCTTTCGGAGATTTCGCTTCGGAACGGCGGCAGGGAATGCGCTACGAGGCGATGCTGCCGGTGCGCTATGCGCCCGCGAAGGGGCTGGACGCGCTGCCGCGCATCGCGGTGCGGCCGGGCGGGCGGGTGGCGCTCGAACTGACCATCCACGGCCCGGTGCGGGAGCCGCGACTTCGCTTCGGAACGGTCCGCGGCGAAGTCGCAGGCGCGTTCGAGGCGGTCTTCCCCGTCGGAATCGGGGCGGACGAGCGGCTGGTCTGCCGGGACGGCCGCACCTGGAAGGTGCTGGATCGCGCCCGGAGGGTGAAGGCGCAGGGCGAACTCCCCGCGCCGCTGCCGGAGCTCGCCGCGGGAACGGACTGGTCGATGACCTCCGCCGACCCGGCCGCCGCCAACGCCCGGGTCGAGCTGGTCAAGCGCTACCGGTAGGCCCGTGCGCGTGTGCTATACTATTCGGCAATGGCATTACTGACACAGGGAAGGGTGCGGATCATCCGCTGGGCGGCATGGACCGCCGCGGCGCTGGGCTGCACGTGGGCGGGGCTGGATCTCTGGTCTGTCCACAGCGCGCGGGCGCGGCTGCGGGACAAGCCGGTTTCGGAAGACGACAGGCGGCTGCGCGATCCGAACCTGACCCATGACGAATGGCTTGAGATCCAGCTGCGGCGACTGGAACCCGACGACTACGAAGGCGCGCAGTACCTCGCCTGGGGTTTCAACCGCCAGAAGCGCTACGACAAGTCCTATCCCCTGTTCGTGCAGGCGGCGAACGGCGGCATGGTCGGCTCGATGATCCAGCTCGGCTGGATGTGCAAGACCGGGACGGGGACGCCGAAGGATCCGGCGGCGTCCTATCGCTGGTACAGCATGGCGCGGGAAAACGGCAACCTCTGGGGCGATCTGGGGGTCGCTGACTGCCTTGAACACGGAATCGGCGTGCCGGCGGATCCCAGGCAGGCGTTCGCCATCTACCTCCGGCTGGCCCAGCTCCCAACCGAACCGACCTCGAGCAATCTGCGCATAGTCGGCTATGCGAGCCGTCACGTGGGGCGCTGCTACCAGCTGGGCATCGGGTGTGCGAGCAACCGTGCGGAGGCCGTGAAATACCTGACGCGCGCGGTCGGCATCCCGGA
>JAEDMN010000298.1 GCA_016302985.1 Kiritimatiellia bacterium
GCGGGCGCGGCGGATCTTCACCTGTCACCTGTCGGACGTGCGCTCCCGCGTCATCAGCCGCACGGGGCCCTCAAGGCCCGCCGGGACGAGTGGGTCGCCCTTGGCGTAGGGGCGGCAGGTGGAGAACGCGATGCGGCCGCCGGGGGCCGGCCGCCCCGCGCGGAACCAGTCCGGCCACACGGCGAGGAGGCGCGTCGTCTCGGGATGCCCCGGCGACGTCTTCCATTCGCCCTCCACGGGCAGGTCCTCGTCGCCGACGAGGCGGTTCACCCAGCGGTTCGCCACCTGCACCTCGACCGTGTTCTCGCCCGCGCGCAGCGCCCCCGCCACCTCCACGCGGAACGGCGTATGCCAGGCGAAACCGCAGTCCCTGCCGTTCACGAAGACGCGCGCGACGTCGTGGACGCCGCCCAGGTCGAGCCAGGCGTGCGCGGGGGGCGCATCGAGGCGAAACGTCCGGCGGTACGTCGCCGTGCCGGAGAAGTGGCGGATGCCCGCGTTGTCCGACAGGTCGAAGCGCGCCAGGCGCGGGAACGGGATCTCGCCCGCCGGCGCGCCGCGCCCGGGCTGGAAGACGACCGTCCATCCCCCGGAGAGGTCGGCCACGGCCTTCGGTTCGCCCTGCGGGAGCGGCGGCGCGCCCGCGCCACCGTCGCGGCGGAAGACGACGAAGACCGATTCGGTGGGCGCGAGCCGGAGCGGCACCGCCGTGACGCCGTTCCCGAGCGGACGGCAGCCCGGCACGGAGAAGCGCGAACCGTCGTCGGCGTTCCAGAACTCGACCGCGCCCGTCGCGCGGAAGCGCGCCGTTCCGTCCATGCGCGCCCGGGCCTTCGTCGCGACGTTCGCGACGAAGTAGACATCGCGGTCCGGCAGCGCGCGGTGGATGAACTTCACGTCCGCGCCGGACGGCGGCGCGTCGCACGCGAAGTCCGGCGGCACGGCGAGGCGCGCCAGCACGTCCGCGAGGTCGAGGCCGCGCCACACGCGCCCCTTCCCGATTCGTTTCTCGACGGCGCCGGCGGCAAAGCCGTCCCACAGGCGGGCGGCGAGGCGGGCCACCTCGGCGTCGCACGCGGGATAGTCCACGAGGCCGAAGGCGCGCGTCGGGCGCGGCCCCAGCCACACCTCCGCCCCCGCCTCGACGAGCGCAAGCGCCGCGCGCAGGTAGGCCGGGGACGGCTCCTCGGCCTGCGGCAGGGCGAGGAGGCGGTAGGTCATGCCGCTCGGCAGCGCAATGCGTCCGCCCCGCACGGTCACGCCGTTCATGAAGAGATCCGCGCCGCAGCAGTTGCCCTTCCAGCCGAACGGCAGCTCGGGCCGCCAGTCGGCCTTCACGGGCACGTTCTCGCGCGTGACGTAGAGGACATCCGCGACGCCCCGCCCCTGCTGGAGGAGGAACTGCGCGCGTCCGAGGTAGCCAAGCCAGCCGGGGTAGAACTCCCAGAGCGTGTTGTGGCGGTTGAAGTGGAACCCCCAGGGGCCCATCGTCACGCCGGGGCCGGGCGTGTCGAACGGCTGATGCGCGTAGGAATGGAAGACGAAGCGGTTCACGCCCGCGCAGAAGGCGGCGTCGCCCTGCACCTTGTGGTCTTCGGGGTAGCTCGTCCAGGCGGCGGACTTGTCGCCGGAGGTGAAGGTCTCCGTCTGGACATAGCGCCGCGCGTAGACGTCGCCGAGGTTCCCCGCGAGGCGGGCCGTGCCGAGGCTGTCCGGCGCACCGTGCCAGAACTCGCCCATCGGCACGTCCGCCGCCCGACCGAGGCGCATCTCGTCGAACGGCCCCACATAGGGTTCGTTCTCGAAGAGAAGCCCCTTCGCGTGGCAGACGGACGCGAAGTAGTCGCCGTACACCTCGGCGTAGAGCGTCGAGACGAGCCAGCGGAAGTCCTGCAGGAAGCGTTCGGTCACGTCGGCGTCCGTGACGTAGCGCCCGGTGAGCGCGGGCAGGAACGGTTCGATCGCATAGCCGCGCCGCGCGCGGAACGTCTTCTCCATGCCGTCCGTCCAGTTCTGCGCCCCCACCTCGTAGCTGTCCACGAGCGTGTACTTGAAGGCCTTCACGCCCGTCTGCCGCGCGTCGTCCATGATGCGCGTCATCATGCCGCCCAGGGCGGCGTCCACGCCCGCGCGGGAGAGCTTGTCGCATTCAAGGCCGTGCGCCTCGGGATTGACGGGGTGGTTGCCGCTCCTGCGGGCGACCATCATGAAGCGCAGAACCGTCCAGCTTCCCGGTGCGGGCGGCGTCCAGGCGAGCGTCCCGTCGGGGGCCATCTTGTCCGAAACGACCTGGACGCGCGCGCGGTCAACGGCGCTCTCCGCGCGGCACGGCTGGACGTTCGTCGGCACGTAGGGGATGTCCGCGAAGGCGTTGCGGAAGAAGACGTGGTACGCCTTGCGCGAGGCGTGCGGCACGCGCTCGCCGGGGGCGAAGTCCACGCCCCGGATGGCGGCCCAGCCCGTGTTCGTGCGGCCCACCCGGAGGAAGACGACGCGCAGATGGCGCGTCGTGACGGGCGGGAAGGAGAAGACCGTCGGATCCTCCTTCTGGGTCGAGTCCGACACGTAGTGCGTGCGCCAGGCCGTCCCGTCGTCGGAGACGCGGAACGCGCACGTGACCTGGTTGTTGAGATGGTACTGCGCGAACTGCGGACCGATCCGCATGCGCACCGTCCCGATCTCCACCGGCGCGCGGAACGCATACTCCAGCCACTGCTCGGTCTTCGCGCCCTGCGTGCCGACGACCCACGCGCAGCCCTTCGGGACGGCGGGCGTCTTGAGCGCGGCGTCGAGATGGACATTCGTCGCGACGGGCGTATAGGCGCCCGCGTCGTAGGCGTCGCCCGGCACGGAGGGGAACGCGACGACCGCGACGTCGCGGGAGAACCCGACGGGACTCGGACACGCGGGCAGGCGCACGCGCACGGGCGCGCCGCCCGTCACGACCGTCTCCGTCCAGCACATCATCTTCATCGCGTTCTCGGGCTTGATCCACGGCCCGCCGGACGAACTCCATCCGGGGCAGTTGTGGAACGAGAGCGACAGCCCCAGCCGGTCGGCCTCGCGCCCCGCCCAGTTCAGCATCCCGTACCATTCGGGCGAAAGGCTCTTCACGGTCCCCTTGTCGTGCCGGAACTCCGCGATGTCGAGGATCGTCGCGCCGCCAAGGCCCGCCCGCTTCATCGCCTCCAGGTCCTTCGTGATGCCCGCGCGCGAGATGTTGTTGTCCATCCAGTGCCACCACGTGCGCGGCCGCGACTCGGCGGGCGGGTCCGCGAACCCCTCCGCCAACGCATCCGC
>JAEDMN010000057.1 GCA_016302985.1 Kiritimatiellia bacterium
GGCGCGGGCTCCGAACGCGTCGGCCCCGCCTCCGGCGGAACCGCGGACAGACCGAACCTCGCGGACGACCGCGGAAGTTTTTGAAGTGCGTGCGGGGCCGCTCCGCTCCCCACGCCCGCGCGAAGCGCCTCGCCCCCCGCACGCGCCGCGCCCTCTGCGCGGGCTCCGCGTCTCGGCGCCGGTCATGGACGCGGCCTTCTTCTCCGCGGCCGCGTAGCACCACGACCACATCACCTTCCGCGTCGGCGACGTCCCCCGCCGCCATGCGGGCGGGGATCTCCTTCAGCGCGGGGACCGACGTGTCGACGCACTGCGCGAAGAACGTCTCGGCGGAGGTGCCGGGGCCGTGCGTGAAGTACGGCTCCGCGGCCAGGCAGACGCCGGCGCAGAGAATCGCGACCGTGGTTCCAAGCAGCGTGCGCATCCGGCTTCCCCGTTAGCGGATGACGAGGACCGTGTTCAGCCCGAGACCGCGCGACACGAGCGCGCCGCCGCCGGAGACATGGTCGCCGAAATTGGCCGCCGTGTAGGTTCCGAGCGGCTGCCGGACACCGTCCACGTAGACGTAGGAGCAGGGGATGCTCACGCCTGCGGGGATCTCCAGCTTGCCGGCCGTGTCCAGGAAGAGGACCTCCGCCTTCCTGTCGATCGCCTTCGCGTGGTTCGCCTTGAGGACGCCGCCGGAGACCATGATCTCCGGGCCCGCCCAGGCGCCGCCGCGCAGCACCGGCGAATTGGCCTGGTCGACGCCGTTGTACGCCTCGCCCGGAGCCGCCAGCACCAGGGTGCCGCTCACGACGGAGAGCTTGCCCGTGGACGTGCAGGGGTCGCGGAACCAGCGCGTCGCCGTGCCGGCGTTCACGTAGTCCGCCGCGTCGACGACGACGGGCAGGTTCGGAACGTCCTCCGAACCGCTCAGCTTCAGCTGGGACCCGGCCGTGCCGGAGACCTTCGCCTGCGAGACCCACTGGACGAGCCCGCTCTCATCCACCGTGATGGACGCACGCGTGGCGGTCGCGAACTCCTGCCGCGTGCCGTGGATGTTCAGCATGCCGTAGGGCGCCGTCGTGCTGCCGCTCCAGTAGTTGAACTGGATCTTCTGATTCGACGCCAGCGCGTTGTCCACGCGCAGGTCGAGTTCGTTGTAGACGTTCCAGGAGCTGTCGAACCGGTTCCCGGGACAGGCGACGACGCAGCCGACCTGCGCGTTCGCGTTGTCGCTCCAGTACCAGCTGCCGGAGCTCGCCGGCTCGCCCTCGAGGAAGATGAAGCCGGTGCGGTCGTCGGGACCGTACGGAATGAAGAACGCCGCCATCCGGAGCCCGCCGCGGTAGTGGAGCTCGGATTTGGACTCGCACCGGTTGCGGAAGTGGTTGGCCGCGCAGGTCACGAGCCCGTCGACGTAGTTCGTCGTGCCGGCCGTCGAATAGAGCATCTCGCCGTTTCCGTCGCTGGGGTGCGTGAACCAGAGCGGACGCGAAACCGTCGTCCCGCGTAGGAAGAGCTTGGTGTTCACGCAGTCCTTCGGCACGTACATGCGGAAGGAACCGGAGCCGCCAAGCGGATCCGCCCCCGAGAGATTGACGAAGCCGTTGGAGACCACCAGGTCGCCCTGGATGTCGTTCGCGTCGCCCGCGATGTTCAGCGTGCCGTAGCCGTCCTTGGTGAACAGCGCCTGGCCGAGGGTGGCGATCCGGTTCGTGAAGGTCAGCACGTGGTTCGCCGTCGCCTTCGACTCGGGATCGCCGGCCCGCACGCGCAGCTCCGTGACGTACTTGACGGGCACGTCGAGCACGACGCTCTTCGCCGCGCCCACGGCGCCCGTCACGACGAGCAAGCCGTCCGTGAACGTCACGGCGCCGTCTCCCTCGGCGACGAGGCGGACGGTGTCCACAAGCTGGGAGGAGAACACGAAGCTGCGCGCGTTCACGCCGACGTCGACCGTCGCGGTGAAGCCGTTGCCCGGGAAGCGGTATTCGCCCAGGATGTTCGAGAAGTCGGGCAGGACGTCCCCCTCCCAGTTGGCCGCGGAGGAGAAGCGTCCGTCGCCCGCGCCCGTCCAGGTGTAGACCGCCGGCGTGCCGCCGGACGGCAGGATGGTGAGGACGCCTTCGCCCGCGAGGCCGGGCAGCGCCTGCACGTCGCCGGAGGCCGTGGAACCGTAGCGCCCCGCGGGGAGCGGCAGGCCGTCCGCGCCCTTCATCGCCGCGACGACGTACTCGCCGGCGCCCAGGTCGAGCGTGCCGGCCTTCAGCGCGACCGCGGCCTTGGAGGAGATCGCCGCGGGGCCCGGCACGCGCACCGTGCCGCCGTCGACCACGACGTCGCCCGCCCAGCTCGCGCCCTCGCGCAGGATGACTTCGCCGGCCGTCGCGACCAGCTCGCCCGAGGACGAGCTGGCCGCCGTGAGGTAGACCGTTCCGGAACCGGCCTGCTCGAACGCGACGGGCCCCGAGAAGACGCAGGAGTTCGTGTAGACAGACGGCGCGACGAAGGTGATCTTCGCCGGCTCGTCGGAGCGGATCGTGCCGGAAGGCGCCGGCGTCCAGTCCTTGTCGGTCACGGTCGCGGCCTCGATGCGCGAGACGCGCTGCGTCGTGCCGCAGAGGTCGAGAAGCGAGAGCGCGGCTCCCCCGGGCAGGCCCATCCAGAAGTAGGTGCCCTCGTCCAGGGCGCCGTTCACCCAGGTCTCGATCCGCTCGTGCATGCCGCGGCTGTGCACCGTGTCGTACGTGACGATCCGGTTCCCCGCGCAGGCGAAGACCATCCGTCCGGAACCGTAGACGTCATGGTAGATGCTGTGGACGATCGGGGAATTCGTGACGACCACCTCGGCGTCCTGCTTGCGGTTGAAGAAGGAGGACGTGCCGAACGTCCCGCCGCCCGCGATGATGAACTTCGCGTTCGCCTCGACGGACATGCGCAGGTACGAATTCGGCACGCTGAACTTACCGAGCACCGTGTTCACGGTGTTCGGCGCGCACTGGAGGGACTGCGCGTACCCGTTGCCCGCGTCGTCCAGATTCCTGATGACCAGCTGCTTGCGCACCGTCACGCCGGCGAGGACGAGGTTGTACTGCTGGCGGTCGCCTTTCTTTGAAACGGTAACCGCACCCTCCGCGTTGTCGCCAAGCGCGCAGTCGCCGACGGCCGTGAGGCGTCCCGCGTCGATGGAGAGGGAGCCCGTGAACGTGTTGCTGCCGGAGAGGGTCAGGAAGCCCGCGCCCGTCTTGACGATGTCGGCCGTGCCGCCGATGGAGCCCGACAGGACGACCGTGGCGCCGGAGGCGACCTCGATCGTGCGCGGACCCGCATCCAGGAGGATGTCGGAGGTCACCGTCGCGCTTCCGTTGAAGCGGGCGGTGTCCTTGCTGTACGGCGCGCGAGTGTCCCAGTTCGCGTCGTCGCTCCAGGTCGTCCCGTCTCCCGCGCCCGTCCAGGTGCGGACCTCCTGCGAGACCTCCGAGCCGGCGATCACCGTCACCGTGCCGGATCCAGACACCCACTCGGCGGGCGTCGCGCCCGCGCCGTACGTGCCGCCGGGGACCTTCTGTCCGTCGTAAATGACCTGGAGCAGCGTGGCCGCCGCCTCCGTGGCGATCCGTCCGCCCTTCGCGATGCGCGCCGTCGCGGTCTGGTTGGCGAACGGGTTCACGCTCTCCGCGGCGATGCGCATCGTGGCGTCCGCGCCAAGGTTGAGCGCGATCAGGTCCGCCAGCGCGCCGGACTCGGTGGAGGCGAGGTCGAACGCCGCGCCGTCCTCGACCGTCAGACGCGTGAGCTTGGCGAACGTGGCGCTCCCCGAGACCTTCACCGCGCCGTGCTTCACCGTGACCATTCCCTCGGTCGTGCTCGCCTTGTCGACGAACTCCTGCGTGAAGTCCCCGAGCGGGTCCCAGACGAGCGAGACGCCGGGATAGACGAAGCAGCACGCGACCGCGTCGGACGCGCCCTTCAGCGTGAGCGTCATCGGCGCGCCGGTCGAGCGCACGTAGCGGATGTTGTCCGTCGCGTCGCCGTAGTCCTGGGCGCAGCGGATCGCCTCGGCGACCTGGTCCACGCCCGCGAAGCTGTAGGAGTAGATGTGGGGGTGATTGCCCTCCCGGTAGTAGCCCGACCACTGGAGCGGCGTCGTCGCGGGCAGCGCGTTTTCGGCCGCCAGGACGATACCGCCGTAGCAGACCTCCGTCGCGGCGATCTCGTTTCCGGAGGCGTGCAGATAGCACCAGCCGCTGCGGTAGCCGCTGCTGCAGCAGCTGAGCTTCGCCAGCGTCACCTTGCCGTAGAAGTGGACGGACGTGGATTCGGTCGAACCGGTCGAGCCGAACTGCATGAGCATGGTCGCCTGCGGCGCCGTGAAGACGTCGCGGAAGTTGACGTACATCGGCCCGTTCGAGTTTTCGGACGTGAACTGGATGTGCTTCTGTCCGAGCGCCGCAACGGGCTTTCTGAACTCGATCGTCCGGTTCGCCGCGGCGACGTGGACCACGTTCCCGCCGGTCTTCAGCGTGACGGGCGCGTCGACGTCGAGGTTGACGGACGAGGAGATCCTCTGCGCGACGAGCGCGCCCGCGCCGGACAGCGTGAGCTTGCCGGCGCCCGTGACGGTGAGCGCGCCCATCTCGCGGTCCGTGCCGCCGAGATTGATGGTCTTCTCCCCGGTCCCCGTCGCGATCGCGACGTCCTCCGTCGCCGTCGGCAGCATGCCGCCCCAGTTCGCCGGGTCGCCCCAGCTCGAACCGTCGCCCCCGCCCGTCCAGGTTGCGGCCTCGACGCAGGCGCAGACCAGCGCCGCGACATACGCGAAGATTCTCTTCATGTCATACCCCCAGAATACATGAATTTACCGTCCATCGTTTCACGGACCGCCGGGACGGCGGTCCCTACCAGACCGCGGACCGCCGGGACGGCGGTCCCTACCAGACCGCGGACCGCGCGGAGCGCCGTCCCTACCGTGCGCGCCGCCGCGCGGCCCCTTGCGATTGGGGGGCGCACCGGTCCCCGGTGCGCGGGCTGCGGGCTCTTCCGTCGCGAAGGCCGGCAGGCCGGTCTCGAACGCCATCCGCTTCCCCGTGTGCGGGTGCTTGAACGCGAGCTTCCAGGCGTGCAGGCAGAGCATGTCGCCGCGCTTCGCATGGCCGTACTTGGCGTCGCCGACGACGGGATGGCCGTTTTCGGAGAAATGCACGCGGATCTGGTTCTTGCGGCCGCTCTTGAGCGTCACCTCGACGAGGGTCGTCTTTCCCGTTCCCGGCAAACCAGAAGGGCTTGCCTGCTCAAGAGACTTCCATTCCGTGCGCGCGTACTTGCCGTACTGCGTGTTCTTCACGCTCTTGACGAAGTAGTTCTCGTCTTCGCGCAGGTAGCTCTCGAAGACTCCGCTTTCCGTGGGCAGCGAACCCTCGACGCGGGCCAGGTAGGTCTTCTCGGTGACCTCGTTCCAGTGCGCGCGCAGCCAGGTCTGGGCCTGTTCGGTCTTCGCGACCATCATGATGCCGCTCGTCTCGCGGTCGAGGCGATGGACGAGGTACGCGCGCTTCGTGCTCTTCAGCTGCCCCTTGCGCAGGTAGTCGGTCAGTTCCGACTCCACGCTCGGGTCCTCGGAATGGCGGAGCGCCTGGGAGAGGAGGCCGGCGGCCTTCTCCACCACGACGACGTCGAGGTCCTCGTGGAGGATGCGGACGCCCCTGAGATGCGGTTTCTTCACTTGCCGAGGACCTTCTGGAAGATGGGCAGCAGCTCGTCGCGCCAGAGGAGGTAGCCGTTGTGGTCGGGGTGGAGGTCGTCCGGGAACATCAGGCCGGGCTTCATGCCGCCCTTCTCGTCGAGGAACTTGGCGTTGAAGTCATGCCAGAGGACGTCCGTGCCGTCCGCGTAGCCCCGGATGATCGCGTTGACCGCCTCGTTGCGCTTCCGTGCGCCGTCCTGCGCGGTCTTCCCGCGGGGGAAGATCGGGTGCAGCAGCACCTTCGCCTCCGGATGCTTCGCGCGGAGCGTCTCGAGAATCTTCTTCACGCCCTGCGCGATCTGCTCGGGACGGTCGCGGTTGTTCGTGCCGATCATCAGCACGAAGAGCTTCGTCCTGTAGCCCTCGAGCTCGCCGTACTTCATGCGCCAGAGGACATGCTGCGTGCCGTCGCCGCCGATGCCGAGGTTGAGCAGCGTGTACTTCTGCTTCAGCTCGGCCCAGACCTTCTCGCCGCCGCCATTGGGACGCTCCCAGCGGTGCGTGATCGAGTCGCCGACGAAGACGACGTCGTATTCCTTCGGTCCGTCGACAATCTCGGTGCGCTTCTCGCGCAGGCGGGTCTTCCACCAGACCTGGTCCGGCAGCTGGGTCGCCGGAATGACGGTGGAGGGGCCATCCACGGCGAACTGGGTCGGTTCGACCGTCGCGGCGAAGCGCTGCGGGAAGACGCGTTCGTCGCCCGGCTTCGCGTCCAGCGCGAAGTCGAGGAACGGCAGCACGGCGCTCGCCCAGACCTCGTAGCCCGCGGGCGCGGGATGCAGGAAGTCGGGCGCGACCTCCGCGGTCAGCGTGCCATCCGCTGTCAGGAACTGCTGGCCGAAGTCGCACCAGAGGATGTTCCGCCCGTCGCAGAACTTCTGGATCTCCTTGTTCACGACGCCGTTGCGCAGGCGGTTGCCGTCCGTCGGCTTCGGATCGCGCGGGAAGATCGAGCAAAGGACGATCTTCGCCTGCGGCTGCTTCGCGCGGATCGCATCCAGCACCGCCTTCAGGCCGACGATCGTGTCCTCGGGCGTCTCCTGGTCGAACGGGAAGTGGCCCGTGTTGTTCGTGCCGAGCATGAGCACGACGGCCTTCGCCGCGTAGCCGTCGAGCTCGCCCTGTTCAATGCGCCAGAGGACGTGCTCCGTGCGGTCGCCGGAGAAGCCGAGGTTGATCGCGCGGTAGCGTCCGGACGCGAAGTAGCGGTTCCAGACGTCGCGGCCGCGGTCCTCCCAGAAATGGGTGATCGAGTCGCCGAGGAAGACGATCGGCGCGCCGCCGGCCTTCACCAGCTGCATCTTCTGCTCGTGGCGGGGCATCCACCAACCCTTCGTCCAGGGGGCGTCCGGCACCGCCGGGGTGACGCTGCGCAGCGCGCCCTGCGAGAACAGGCAGAGTCCGGCCGCGAAACCGAGAAACAGCAACTTCTTCATCGATCAGTCTCCAAACACGTAGAATGTGCCGATCCGCCCCGCGGTGGCCGCGAGGACGGGCGTGAGGGTGGAAACGGGGCAGGACTTCGGCGCGAAGAGGAACATCACGTTCACCTTCTCGCCCTGCTCGCCCGTCTTGGAAATGAGACCGGGCAGCTCGGCCCAGTCACTGAAGGGAGTGGACTTCGGCTTCAGCACCGGATCCACGCCTTCGCCGCTCCAGTCCTCCTCGCAGAAGACGAACGTCTTCGCGCCGTCGGCCGCGACATGCACCTCGAACGGCTGGAAGATGCGGCCTTCGCGCTGCCGCCAGGACGTCTCCGGCAGGAATGCGCGGAAGAAGAACTGGCCGTCGGCCGCGCCGTTCATGCGCAGCGACGGGCCGTCCAGCAGGGCGAACGCGCCGGCGACCTGCGCCGCCTGGGCGACGGACACCGTGCCGTCGAACGCGAGCGCGGCGTGCACCTCGTGGTCCTTCGCCGTCGTCTGAAGCGCCTTCATCGTCTCAACCGCGTTGGTCGCGGAGATGCGCGCCACGACGTCCTTCACGCGCGTGCGGCCGTCCCAGGTCGCCGTCAGCTCGAAGAGCTCGCCGGGACGGAAGGTCCGCGCGGCCTGGAAGCGCCCGTAGGTGGAGGACTGGTCGAAGAGGCCGTCCAGCTGCAGGAGCGAGGGCGCGTGGTTGTAGAGCGCGAAGACCGCGCAGGGGATGTTCGTGGACGCGACCGGCGCGCCGGACGCGTCGCGCGCGCCGGCGGTCCAGGCCGCGGGGATCCCGAGCGCGGGCCCCTCCTCCGGACGGAGGTCCTTCAGCACCGCGGCGAGGTTCGTCGGGGCCAGCGTGTCGGAGCCCCAGGAACGGACGGACAACGCGACCTTCTCCCCTTCCGGCCAGAGACGCGCACGGGAGACGTCCGCGGGACGGCCACGGGGCACGCCCGCGCGGTCGAAGGCCGCGGCCAGGGCCGCGGGGGACGCGACGGTCACGAACAGCGACTCGTAGGCGCGGTCGGAAAGCGGTCCGATCGCCGCGAACTCGACGGTCGATGACGCGGCGCAGCCGGTCGCCTCCACGAGGAAGCGCACGGACCGCTCCGATGCGGACGCGACCACGCCGTCGGGGGCCTTGTTCTCGGCCTTCCACCGCGCGATCGCATCCGTCTGCACGGGCGTCCATTCCATGGGCGCCGTCGTGGCCTCGCCCAGGCAGGCGCCCGCGCAGAGGCAGAGGAGGGGAAGCAGGCGCGCCACGGCTCACCCCCGAAGCTTGGCGACCGCGCGCTTGAAGCCCTCGGCCGAGCGCGCGATGATCTTCTCGTCGACGCTGCAGGAGAGGCGCACGTGGCCGGCCATGCCGAAGCCGCGGCCCGGCACGACGAGGATGAGCTCCTCCTGGAGCGCGTCCACGAACTTGAGGTCGTCGCCGCCCGGCGCCTTCGGGAAGAAGTAGAACGCGCCCTTCGGCTCGGTGAACTCGATGCCCGCCTCGCGCAGGACCTTCGCCATCAGCTTGCGGCGGCGGTCGTAGATTTCGAGGTCGACCGTCTGGTCGAGCAGCTGGGCCGCGAGGCGCTGGCCGATGACCGGCGCGTTCACGAAGCCGAGCGTGCGGTTCGTCAGGGTGACCGCGTTGACCAGCATGGCGCCGTCCGGCATCTCCGGATGGATGGCCACGTAGCCAATGCGCTCGCCGGCGAGGGAGAGCGTCTTCGAGAACGAGCCCAGCACGACGGCGTAGGGCGTGAGCGGCATCACCGGCGGCACGACGGCGCCGTCGTACGCGAACGCGCGGTACGGCTCGTCGCTGAGCAGGTAGAGGGGACGCGCCGCGTCGCCGAGTTCGGCCTCGCGCTGCGCGTTGACGCGGTTGACGATGTCCGCCAGGCGACGCATGTCCGCCTCGGAGTAGATGCAGCCGGTCGGGTTGTTCGGCGAATTGACCAGGAACGCGCGCGTCTTCGGCGTGATCGCGGCCTCCATGGCGTCGAAGTCGGGGCGGAAGCCCTCGTCCGGCTTGGAGGCGATGGCCTTGAGCACGCCGCCGAAATGCCCGCAGTAGCTGCCGTATTCGACGAAGTACGGCGCCGGGCAGATGATTTCGTCGCCCGGTTCGACGACCGCGCGGAAGAAGCTGACGAGCGCGCCCGCGGCGCCGACCGTCATGATCACGTGACCCGCGTCGATCGCGCACGCCTGCTGCTTCGAGAGATAGCCGGCGATCGCCTCGCGCACCGGCGGCAGGCCGGCGTTCGGGCAGTAGCCGAGGCCGAGCGGCTCGATGGCCTTCGCGGCGATCGCCTCGAGGACCTCCTTCGTCTTCGCCGGCGGCGGAACGTCGGGGTTGCCGAGCGAGAAGTCGCACACCCTGTCCGCCCCGTACTGCTTCTTGAGCTCGAGGCCCTTCTCGAACATCTTGCGGATCCAGGAGGAACCAGCCATCGACAGCTTGATCTGACCCGTGACTGTCTGCATGTCTTACCTTTTTTGCTAGATTTGGATTTGAGATTTGAATTCGTCTTCGGCGGAGACGTCACTTCGCGAGGACGCCCGCGCGCAGGACCACCGGCCCCAGCAGGCCCGAGACGAGCGGCTCGTCGTCCTTGTTCCAGTGCTTCCACGTCGTGAAGGTGTAGCGGCCGGTCGGGCTCTTCTTCCCGTCCTTGACCCACTGCGGGATGCCGACGATGGCCTGGCGGAAGTCCGCCGGCTTCCACTGGCAGTCCTCCTCCTTGAAGTCGTCGCCGATCAGGCGGTTCGGCCACAGGTTCGTGACCTTGACCTCAAGCGCGGCGTCGACATCCCCCGTCAGCGCATCCGTGATGTCGACGCGGAACGGCGGCTTCCACAGCGTGGGATACGTCTTCCCGTTCACCGTGACGTCGGCGAAGTTCATGACCGCTCCGAGGTCCAGGATCACGCGCGTGCCCGGCGTCGCGCGGAAGGCCGCGGGAATCGCCAGCTTGCGCGAGTAGGTCGCCGTGCCGGAGAAGTACCTGATCTCCGGGTCGGCATTGTCCGTCCAGGAGGCCAGGCGCGGGAACGTCGTATGAGCCGGGGCGCCCCAGCCGGGCGGGAACGCGAGGTCCCAGGCCCCCGTGACGAGGACAGGCGCAGGGACCTCCGCCGTCACCGTGCGCGTCGCGCCGGCCGCCGTGCGGACCGTCGCCGCGAGCGGGCGGTATGCGAGCACCTGCGCCGCGCCCGCGGCGTCGACGGCAAGGTCGTACGCCGGCATCGGGTCGCTCGCCACCGCGGTCGCGGGGAGCGTGAGCGTCGCGTTCTCGTTGACCACGATCTTCTTCTCGACGCCGTCGAGGCGGTACGCGACGCGGGCCGTCTTGACCTGCATCCAGGCCGGGTCGCCGCCCGCGAGCCCGTTGTCGACCTTCGCCGAAAGGGCGCCGTCCTTCACCAGTTTCGCCAGGCGGTCCGTGAAGTCGCGTGTCTTCCCCACCGGGCGCTTCGCGTCCGCGTCCAGCTCGCCGTACCAGACGAAGTCCACCTGCGCGCCGGCGGGCAGCGTGTAGACGTCGTGCTCCGAGACGTAGTCGCGCTTCGCCTGGCCGTCGAGCGTGTAGGCCGCCAGCAGGTGCTTCGGGACGTTCGGCGCGGGATCGCCGCCGAGCCTGTCGTTGACGACGCGGACGCCCTTCCCGGCGTTCTCCGCGAAGATGGACGTGACGTCCTTGCAGTTCGGCGGGACCGGGTCCACGAAGAAGCCGTACTCGGCCTTCAGGATCTCGAGCGTGTGCTTCACGCCGGCCTCCTTCGGCTCGGGGACGTCCCGCGCCGCCACGTCGACCGCGACCGCGTGGTCCGCGGGCGCCGGCTTGCGGAAGACGACGAAGACGCTTCCCGAGGGGCGGAACGCGAGCTGCACGTGGGTGCGGCCGCCTTCGACGCGCCAGACCGGCGCGGGCGCGATCGTCCCGCGTTCGGCGTCCCAGAGTTCGGGCAGGCGGCCCGTCGCGCGGAAGCTGACCTCGATGGACGTCGACGCCTTGTTCGGCATCGCGACGAAATAGGCCTCGCCCTCGGCGCCGTAGTCGCGGTGGATGTAGGCGACGTCGTCGCGCGCGATGTCGCGGCCCTTCTTGTCCGCCCAGACGAAGTCCGGCCGCACGCCGAGCTTCACGAGCGCCTCGTCCGCCGAGCACGTGAGCACGCCCTTCGACCAGATCTTCTCGGCGAGGGCCTTCACCTGTCCGTCCGCGGCCGGGTAGCCGACGAGGCCGGGGGCCTTGACGGGACGGATCGCGCCGACGACCTTCGCGCCGGCGTCGACCAGTTCGCCGACCTTCTTCAGGACGGGCAAGCTCATCGTGTCCGTGCCGTCCAGCACGACCATGCGGTAGCGCACGCCGCCGGGGGCCACGACGTCGCCGCCTTCGACCTTCAGCTTCAGGAAGGCCTCGCGGGCGCAGATGTCCCAGTTGTACCCGTAGGGCAGCGAGGCGGGACGGCCCGTCGCGCCGTCCGTGTTGCCGCCGTCGTTCGGGGCGTTCTCGCCGCAGAAGAAGAGCCCGTCGACGACCGGACGCCCCTCCTGCAGCATGTACTGGCAGCGGCTCTGGTAGGAAATCCACTCCTTGCCCTGCCTCCACCACGTCTGCGTGCGGTCGAGATGCATGCCCCACTTGCCCATCGTCATGCCGGGCAGGTACTTGTCCCCAACCCAGGGCTGGTGCGTGAAACGGTGGTAGATGATGCGGTTGACGCCGTTCGCGTAGACGCGGTCGCCCTGCGCCTTGAGGCCGAACGGGGTCTTCTGCCAGCGGCCGGAGCCGCCGCCCGGGCTCGCCGTGAAGGACTCCATGGCGGCGAACTTGCGGCCCCACACGTGCGCGAGGTAGGACGCGAAGCGGGCGTTGCCCGTGCCGTTCTGGCCCGTGCCGGCCTGGCTCCAGAACTCGCCCATCGGCACGTCGACGTCCTGGCCGTACTGGAGGTTGTCCGACGGGCAGCTGCCATACGGCTCGAGCGAGAGCTTGAGGCCGTATTCATGGCACTTCTTCGCGAGTTCGCCCGCGTAGTTCTGCGCGAACATGTCCGCGATCACGCGGCGGAAGTCCCAGAGGAAGCGCTCGCTCTCGTCCATGCTGCCGACGACGCGGCCGGTGAGGACGGGCAGGTACGGCAGCAGCGAATAGCCGGTGCGCGCCTCGAACTCCTTCTCAAAGCCCTGGGTCCAGTTCTGGGAACCGACCTCGTAGCTGTCCACGAGGATGTTGTTCAGGCCCGTCTCGACGTCGCCCGCGAGCGGGCCGAGGTGCCGGCAGAGCTTCGCGACGTAGGCGTCGAAGTGGAAGTCCATCGCGGACTTCGAGAGCTTGTCCACCTCGGGACCGCGCCCGTGGCTGCTCGCCGGGTGGTTGCAGCGGCCGGTCGCCGCGTAGCCGAGGCGGACGATCGTCCACTCGCCGGCGGGAACCTCCCACGTCAGCGTCCCGTCCTTCGCCATCTTCTTCGTCAGGTCGACGGACGCGCCCTTCGCGACCACCTGGTCCGCCGTCGTCTCGACGTCCGCCGGCGCCACGGGCGTGCGGACCCTGAACGTCTTCGCCGCCAGGTCGCCGATCGCCGCGCGGCGCGAGAGTTCGAGGTCCCGCACCTGCACCTTGAGGTGCGACGGCATGTGGAACGTCAGGCGGAACGCCTTCGCGGACACCGTTTTGGGGAATGCGATGAAGCGGAGGCCCTTGTCGGCGCCGCCGCTCGCCGCCAGCTGGATGCTCCGCTTCACGAACGGCCGGAACGTCTTCCCGTCGTCGGAAACCTCCACCGCGACGTCGCCGGCCGCGCTCCAGGTCCAGCCGAACCCGAAGCGGCAGGAGAACCCGCTCGCCGCAAATGGCTTCGCGAACGTGAACGTCGCCACGTTTCCGCCCTTCTTCCAGCAGTCGGGGGCGGGGTTGGACATGTCCACGCCGGCCTTGAGCATCGTGTCCTTCTCGGCGGCGGGCGTCGGAAT
Source organism: Kiritimatiellia bacterium (assembly GCA_016302985.1). Lineage (GTDB taxonomy): Bacteria > Verrucomicrobiota > Kiritimatiellia > RFP12 > UBA1067 > RUG572. The sequence continues at coordinate 13,136 of JAEDMN010000057.1, forward strand.
CGCCAGGACGGCGATGTCATCGTAGAAGCCGTGGTTGTTCGGCGGCTGCGGGAGCTTCGCGGAGAACGTCGCCGGCCCCGCGACCTTCGTCTCGGTCCAGTCCAGCTCCTTCATCCCGTTCGCCGGCGGGTTCCAAGGTCCGCCGGAACTCGACCAGCCGCTGCAGTTCGGCAGGCACAGCTCGATGCCGAGCCGGCGCGCCTCGGCGGCGGCGTGCTTGACCACGTCGAACCACTCGGGGGAGTTGTAGGCGATCGGGCCAGCCGGGATGTCGCAGCCCGCGTCGAAGATCTGCGCGCCGCCGAGGCCGATCTCGGCCATGGCCTCCAGGTCGGCGGTGATGCCCTCCTTCGTCACGTTGCCGTTCATCCAGTGCCACCACGTGTGCGGCTTGGCATCGTGCGGCGGATTCCGGAATCCATCCTCGAGGTTTGCGTAGGCGGCGGCGCAACCCAGTGCGGCCGCAAGGGCGAAAATAGAGTTTCTCATATGCCGATTATACCAAAAAAGACCCTCCGCGTCATGCGGGAGGGCCCTTCTAGCCACCCTGGCGGTCGCCAGGGCACCTGGGAGGATGCTAGGCGAGGAGCGCAGCGACCTTCTGATCCAGTTCGGCCTGGGTGATGAGACCGAGCTCGAGCTGCGTCTTGAGCATGCGGATGTCCTCGAAGTGGTCGAGCTTCTTGTTGGCCTGCGCGAGCTTGGCGGCGTAGTCGGCGTCCGTGATCGCGCCCATCGCCTTCGCCTTGTCGAGCTTGGCCTTGATCTCGTCGACTTCGTTCTGGACGAGCTGACGCTCCTGCAGAACCTGGGAGTCGGCCAGGGCACGCTCGAGGTCGGCGAGTTCCTTCTCGAGGCTCATCTTCTTCTCAAGCTTGGGCTCGAGAAGCTTCAGCGTCCCGCCGACGCCAATGTCAGAGACTTCCTTGCCGGCGACGCACGCATCGACATAGGCGCGGCCGATGGCGACGTAGTTCGTGTCGATCTCGGCCTGGACGGCGGCGATGTCCGCCTTGACGGCCACGATCTTCGCGGCTTCCTTGGCCTCGACCGCACCCTTGCCGGCGATCTGGCCCGCGCCCTTCGTAATCGAAGCACCAATGCCCGATACCGTCGTCTTCATTCGATCAAACAGACCCATCTCTGATTCCTCCTAGTTCTAGTTACTGATTAAGACTTTCGATTTCCCCACAAGAGAATACGTTTTCATTATACCATAAATCAGCATCCCCCATTCAAAAAACGCCCCTTACGTGTCTCAACAGTATCAACAGTCTCAACCGTCCCGCGGTCCTGTGGCGGTCCCACAAGGCTGGGTTGCGCGCCGGCCCCCGGCGCGCAAATGACGGGCGTCCCGCGCGGTTGCCCACGCGCGCCGGAGGCCGGCGCGCAACCTAAGCGCAGGAGCCCGCATCGAGTTGGCCAGTTGGCTAGTTCTTTCGGATGACAAACCTCCACCAGAGTCCGCCTCTGATGCAATTTCGCCTCTTGGTCTGAATCCGAAAGGAAGTGCGCCTGAAACCGTGAGCTGACTTGCGTCAGCGTCCCGTTTTCAGGCGCTGTTTGCTATCCTACCCTTTCTTGA
>JAEDMN010000299.1 GCA_016302985.1 Kiritimatiellia bacterium
ACGTCAAAAACGAGCGCATCCTTGCGGAGGCGCTCGCTCTTGATCGAGGACTCTCCCGAGTCCCCGCTTCTGGTGTAGATGCTGGTCATCTCGCCCGGCTTCCGCCCGGCAACAGGCCAGGTCCCATCACCTTACTTGGCTTCCTCGGCCGCGGCGGGAGCCTCGGCGGCGGGAGCTTCGGCCTCGGCCGGCTTCTTGCTGTCCTTGGGCATGACGACCCACTGGATCAGGCACATCGGGGCCGCGTCGCCCTTGCGGGCGCCGAGCTTGAGGATGCGCGTGTAGCCGCCCTTGCGGCCTTCCATCGCCGGGACGATCTCGTCGAACAGCTTCTGGACGGCCTTCGGCTGCTGGAGGCGGGAGGCGGCGAGACGACGGGCCGCGAGGTTGCCCTTGCGGGCAAGCGTGACCATCTTCTCGGCGTCCTTGCGGGCCTCCTTGGCCTTCGGCAGGGTGGTCTTGATCGATTCGGCCAGGATCAGGTTCGTCACAAGGCTCTTCATCAGGGCCTTGCGGTGTTCCATCGAACGACCGAACTTCTTCATTACTCTCTGGTGACGCATGGGAAAACTTCCTTGATCTTCTTACTTCTTCGACTCGAGCAGGTCGGCATCGAACTTGTAGCCCAGGCAGAGGCCGAGGTCCTTCAGCTTGTCCTTGATCTCGTTCAGCGACTTCTTGCCGAAGTTGCGGTACTTGAGCATGTCCGCCTCGGTCTTCTGCGCAAGCTCGCCCACCGAAGTGATGTTGGCGTTGTTGAGGCAGTTCGCGGCACGGACCGAAAGCTCGATCTCGTTCACGGACATGTTCAGCAGCTTGCGGAGACGCTCGCGCTCGTCGGCATCCTTCTTCTCGGAATCGTCGAACTCGGGATCGGCGTTCGAGTAGTCGACAAACACGTCGAGGTGGCGGCGGAGAACCGCGGCGGCAGTCTTGAGCGCGCCGTCGGGCGTCACGCGACCATCGGTCCACACGTCCAGGACGAGCTTCTCGTAGTCGGTGCGCTGGCCCACGCGGGTGTTCTCCACGAGGAAGTTCACACGCGTGACAGGAGAGAAGATCGAATCGATGGCGATTCGGCCGATCTCCTGGTCCGGCGTCTTGTTGCCTTCGGCCAGGCAGAAGCCACGGCCGGTGCGGATCTCACACTCCATGTCGAGCACGGCGCCCTCTTCAAGCGTCGCGATCTCCTGACGGGGGTTGAGGACCTCGACGGAATTCTCCTCGGCGAAATCGCCGGCGTAGACCGTGCAGGGCCCGACCTTCTTCAGGCGGAGGCTGGTATTCTCGCGCGTGAACGTCTTGAGCAGCACGCGCTTCAGATTGAGGATGATGTCCGTCACGTCTTCGGCGACGCCCGGGATCGTGGAGAATTCGTGCGAAACCCCAGCGATCTTGACCGAGCAGATCGCGCAGCCCTCGATGGACGAGAGCAGCACGCGGCGGAGCGAGTTCCCGATCGTGCGCGCATAGCCGATTTCGAACGGCTCGGTGACGAAGCGGGTATACGTTCCGGTCGCGGTTGCCTCGTCCTTCTTGACCTGACGCGGCATCTCGAAACGACTCAAACGAATCGGCATTGAAACCTCCCAGATGGGTGAAAACTTCATGGCGGGCGGTTCGCCCGCGTCCATTAACGCGAGTAGAGTTCGACGATCGCCTGTTCATCGACGATCGGCGCAATCTGCTCACGCGTCGGGACGGAGATGATCTCGCCCTTGAGCGCCGTGCGGTCGAGCTGGAGCCAAGCCGGCTGGGCCGCGGCCGCGCTGTCCAGCGCCTTGGTCGCGAAGTCCTTGCTCTTCGGCTTGTCCTTGACCGCCACCACGTCACCCTGGGTGAGCACCATCGACGGCACGGAGGCCTTGCGGCCGTTCACCGTCACATGCCCATGCAGCACGTACTGGCGCGCGGCGCGGCGGCTCGGCGCGAAGCCGAGGCGGTACACCACGTTGTCCAGACGGAGCTCGAGGAGCTGGAGGAGGAGTTCACCCGTCACGCCCTTGCGGCGCAGCGCCTCTTCGAAGAAGCGGTGGAACTGCAGCTCGCCCATGCCGTACTGACGGCGGAGGGACTGCTTCTGACGAAGCTGCTCGCCGTATTCGGACATCTTGCGGGCGCGGCGCGCCACATGCATGCCGGGAATGCCCGTGCCCTGTTCAATCGGGCACTTGTTACGATAGCAGCGCGCGCCCTTGAGGAAGAGCTTCTGCCCTTCGCGACGGCACTGACGACAGACGGGACCAGTATAGCGACCCATGGTTAGACTCTCCTGCGCTTGCGCGGACGGCAGCCGTTATGCGGAACGGGCGTGCAGTCGGTGATCATCGTGACGCGGATGCCCGCGGCCTGGATGGCGCGCACGGCCGACTCGCGGCCAGCGCCCGCACCCTGCATGCGGACTTCGCACTCGTGCATGCCCTTGGCGTACGCCGTGCGGGCGGCGTCCTGCGCGACCATCGTCGCGGCGAACGCGGTGCACTTGCGGCTGCCCTTGAAACCGGCCTTGCCGGCCGAGCTCCAGGCGATCACGCCGCCGCGGTTGTCGGCAATCGACACCTGCGTGTTGTTGAAGGTGGAACGGATGAAGGCGATGCCGGCGGGGATGGACTTGCCGGGACGCTTCTTCGAGGCGGCGGGGGCGTCGCCCTCGGCGGCCGGGTTCAGCGCCGCGGCGGCTTCCTGCTTGATGTTCTCTTCGCTCATTTCAATACCTCTCGCAGCTTACTTCTTCGCGGGGGCGGCGGCGCGGATCGCTGCGCTGGCGGCCTTGCGGTTGCCCTTGCGCGTCTTCGCGTTCGTCTTCGTGCGCTGGCCACGGCACGGCAGACCGCGCTTGTGGCGGAGACCACGGTAGGAGCCGATCGAAATCAGGCGGCGGATGTTCTGCGAAACCTCGCGGCGCAGATCGCCCTCGACCCGGTAGTGATCCTGAATGTACGTGGTGATCGCATGGATCTCGTCCTGCGTCAGATCGTCGGCCTTCTTGCTCGGCTCGACATTGCACGCCGCCAGCACGTCTTCCGCGCGCTTCGGCCCGATTCCGTGGATGTACCGGAGAGCATAGCGGCTATGCTTCTTGCCCGGAATATCCACACCCATCAATCTCGGCATGGTTGTTTTTTCCTCTTTCTTAGCCCTGGCGCTGCTTGTGGCGCGGGTTGGTGCAGATCACGCGCACCACGCCCTTGCGGCGAATGATGCGGCAGTTCTCGCAAATGCGACGAACGGAGCTACGTACTTTCAT
>JAEDMN010000300.1 GCA_016302985.1 Kiritimatiellia bacterium
TGGACTTCGGTCCCGAATCCGCGGATCCCTGCGATTATCCCGACTACGCCGACGATGTTGCGGAGGCGGTTGCGCGTGGGGAGGCCGACTTCGGCGTGCTCGTCTGCACCACGGGCATGGGCGTGACGATGGCCGCCAACAAGTTCCAGGGCATCCGCGCCGCGCTGTGCCGCGACGAGAAGGACGCCACGCTCGCGCGCGCGCACAACGGCGCGAACATCCTCTGCCTCGGCCAGGACCGCACGAAGCCCGCGGCCGCGCTGAAGATTCTCAAGACGTTCGTCACGACGAAGGTCGACGCCGCCAGCCGGCACGCCCGCCGCCGCGCCAAGCTCGAGCGCGCGAAGCGCCTGAGCGACTTCAGCGGCCTCGCGAAGGCCGATCCCGAGATCTACGCCGCGATCAAGGCGCAGGTCGTGCAGGAGGACACGGAGATCAACCTGATCGCGTCCGAGAACACGTCCAGCCGCGCCGTCCGCCTCGCCGCGGGCTCGGTGCTCATGAACAAGTACGCCGAGGGGTATCCGGGGAAGCGCTGGTACTCGGGCTGCCTGCCGGTGGACACCGCGGAGGAGCTGGCCCGCCAGCGCGCGTGCAAGCTGTTCGGCGCCGACCACGCGAACGTCCAGCCGCACTGCGGCAGCGCCGCGAACATGGCGGTCTACTTCGCCACGATCAAGCCCGGCGACACGATCCTCTCCCTTTCGCTCGACCAGGGCGGCCACCTCTCCCACGGTTCGCCGGTCAACTTCTCCGGCAAGATCTACAACATCGTGCCGTACACGGTCGACAAGAAGACCGAGCGTCTGGACTACGACGCCCTCGAGAAGCAGGCGATGGAGGTCAAGCCGGCGATCCTGCTGACGGGCGCGTCCGCCTATCCGCGCACGATCGACTTCAAGCGCATTCGCGAGATCTGCGACAAGGTCGGCTGCATCATGCTCGTGGACATGGCCCACATCGCGGGCCTCGTCGCCGGCGGCGCGCATCCGTCCCCGGTCCCGTACGCCGACTTCGTCACGACGACGACGCACAAGACCCTCGGCGGTCCGCGCGGCGGCATGGTCCTCTGCAAGGCGAAGTGGGCGAAGGCGCTCGACAGCGCGGTCTTCCCGGGCATGCAGGGTGGCCCGCTCGAGAACGTCATCGCGGCGAAGGCGATCCTCTTCCGCGAATGGATGAGCCCCGAGAAGAAGGGCTATGCGCAGCAGGTCGTCAAGAACTGCAAGGCGATGTGCAAGGCGGTGAAGGACCGCGGCTACCGGATCGTCTCCGGCGGCACGGACAACCACCTGTTCCTCGTCGACGTCAAGACGACGAAGGGCATCTCGGGCAAGGACGCCGCCGCCGCCCTCGACGCGGCCGGCATCGTCGTGAACAAGAACACGATCCCCTACGACACCGAGTCCCCGTTCAAAACCTCCGGCATCCGCGTCGGCACCGCGTCCATCACGACGCGCGGCATGAAGGAGAAGGAGGCCGCGAAGATCGGCGAGTGGATTGCGGACGTCCTCGACACGGCCAAGGTCACGACGGAGAAGACGGTCGTCGACGGCCAGGAGGTCGTCAAGACGGTCGCGACCTTCGACGCGAAGGTCCAGGCGAAGGTCAAGGCCAAGGCCAAGGCCCTCACGGCCAAGTTCCTCGTGCCGTAACCTCGGTCCGGAGAACGGAAAACGAAGAAGCCGCCCGTCGCCGGGCGGCTTCTTCCGTTAACTCGTCAACCTGTTTCATCCGTTCATCTGTCAACCTGGCGAAAGAGGTTGACCGGTGAAACCGGAAGGCTACCGGACGACCTTCTTCAGGACCATGCGGGGACGGGAGGCCGTCGCGGTGGGGGCGTCGGCCGGCTTTTCGGCCGGAGCCGCGGGTTCGACGGGCTTCACGGCGGCGACGGGCTTCACGGCCGGACCGGACTTGGCGACGACGCGCACGGTGGCGGGCTTCGCCGCGGCGGGCTTGCCGGCCGACATCTCGGCGCGGAGCTGCTCCCGCAGGGCCGCGACGCGCTTCTCCACGTTGCGGACCGTGAACACGAGGTTCTCGCCGCGGGTGAGGTGCAGGATGCAGACGCCGACCTCGCCCTGGAAGGAGCGTCCGTCCTTGCGGGTGCATTTCGCGTTGATCAGGACCTTGTGGTCGTTGTGCAGGGCGTCGCGCATCTGCTGGAAGATCTGCGGCCCGATGCCCTTGACCACGGCCGAGACGGGCATGTTCCACATCTCGTCGCGGGAGTATCCGAGGACCGGGTTGACGCGTTCGTTGCAGTCGACGATATGGCCGGCATCGTCGAGAATCATGACGGCGTCGTAGAGGCCGTTCATCAGCTGGTAGTAGAGGACCTTCTGGTTCGCCTGCGGGCGGACAAGGGAGGTCGCGGGCTTCAGCGGCTCGGCGGCCTCCGTTTTCTGGAACTGTCCGGCGCCCAGCGGCGGCGGCGTGGTGCCGAGGACCGGCGGGGCGGGCTTCGGGGACTCGGGAACGGCCTCCGGCTTCGGCTCGACGGGCGCAGGCGTCGGCTCCGCGACCTCCTTCGCCGGTTCGGCCTTCTTCTTGTGTCCAAACCAGAATTTCATTGTGTGGGAACTCTTCCAGCTTCTGAATCCGCGGCAAGTATAGCAGAAAAAATCCCGTCGCGGTAGCAGTGAGTTGTGGTAGAATAGCGGCGTTCAACCGCCGTGAAACGTCCCCAGCCGTGCGTTGCGCGGCGAAGAAGGCTCTAACGGACAACCGGAGGTAGGCATGGCGAACAAGAGGTCGTATGGCAAGAGTCGGCTGCTGAAGGAACTTGCGTGGAAGGTCGGCGTCAAGCAGGCCCTTTCCCGGAAGATCCTCGATGCGCTTGCGGAGATCATCTACCGCGAGGCCCCTCTCGGCGGATTCGTCCTGCCCGGTGTCTGCAAGTTCGACGTGGTCGAGAAGAAGGAGCGCCGCATCCGCAACCCGCGGACGGGCGAGGCGCTCGTGATTCCTCCGCACAGGGCGCTCCGCGCGACGCTGTCCAACGCCGCGCGCAATGCGATCGCACCGAAGCCGAAGGCCGTTCCGCTCGCCCTCTACGTTCCGCCTGCCGCGGGGCCGGAGAAGGTCGAAGTGCCCGTGCCCGCTCCTGCCCCCGCACCGGCCGCCGAGCCGCCGAAGGCCGGGGAGCCCGTTCCCGCCGCCCCCGCGCCGGCCGCCGAGCCGCCGAAGGCCGGGGAGCCCGTTCCCGCCGCCCCCGCGCCGG
>JAEDMN010000301.1 GCA_016302985.1 Kiritimatiellia bacterium
TCGGCCTCGTTGATGGTTCCGTCCGCGAACGCCTGGCAGGTGTCCCTGAAGTTCGCCAGCGTCCGGGCCTCGAAGACCCGGGCCGAAAAGAAGCTGCGCTCGAGGATCCCGCGCGAGTATGTCGCGCGGATCTCCTCGGTTCCCATCGTGGTAGGGAGCAGGTCCTTTTCGTCGATTTCCATTGGCTATCCGACGATCGTGTAGTTGATCCAGACCGTGCAGCCGACCACGGCCGCGCGGCGTCTCGTCACTGCGCTCTTCGCTCCGAACACGTTGGAGTCCCCGAACTTGAGCTGTCCCTCGCTGGCCTGCGCCGGGAGGGAGTCCCTGACCCAGGCGAGCGCCTCGTCCGGCGTCCCGAATACGCGCGCCACGCCGAACGACACGTTCCCGGTGTCGCACCGCACGTGCTCGGGCTGCACGCGGTCGGATCCGACGTACTCGCGCACGGAGACGCCGGGCTGCACGTCGACCACGAGGTCCTTCGGCCCCATCGCGTAGTTCGCGCCGTCCTGGCTGCGCGCGTCGCCGCCGCAGAGGACTGCGTCTCCGATCGAGATCGTCATCCGGCCATCTCCACCTCGAAGACGGGGCCGAGCACGCCGTCCGTGACGGAACGGTGGGCGGTGAAGCCGATCTCGCCGACGCGTAGGGTCGTGTTGCCCCACCGGATCGGACCGGCGACGATGGACGCGCCGTGCAGCGTCACCTTGAGGCCTCCCGCGCCGGAGATGACGAGGTCCTCTCCGCCGACCAGGGAGCCGCGGGCGCGCGAGACGGGAAGGGCCGCGAGGATCTGCTGCTCCGTGAGGCCGAGCGGCGTGCACTTCGCCGTGCAGCCGACGGAGGCCACCGTCCAGTCGATCGTCCCGAGCGTGTCCGTCTGGACGGGCTGGAGCGTGACCTCGGGCGTGACCGTCCAGCCGCCCGCCGTGTCGGAGATCTGCATGTCCCCGAAGGTGGCCGAGTATGCGACGCCGGTGATGCCGGAGGGGTCGGGAGATCCGGACGCGTAGGCGGCCTGCTCGACCTTGAACAGCGCTCCCGCTTCCGTCGGCCCCTTCGCGAGGCCGAGCGCGGAGGAGAGCTCGACGCCGCCGAATGCGGTCTTGACGGGGGAGAGGAGGATCTCCGGCATCCGCGAGACGCAGCAGTTCACGAGCGTCACCTTCGTGCCGGCGACCGAGTGGACGACGCAGGGCGTGTCGGTCGCGCCGCAGGCGCTGGCCCCGATGTTCGCGGCGGCGTAGGGGAAGAGCGCCGCGAGGATCCCAGCGGAGATCTGCCCGCAGGGCGTGAACGTGATCTTCCCGGTCTGGTCCGTCTTGATCGTGCCGATCTCGCCGGAGATGGAGGACGGGATGCCCTGCGTGTCGGACGAGATCTCGCACGTGATGCCGTCCGCGTCGTAGAGGGTCGACCCGCCGAACACGACCGTGCCGGGACCGCGCAGGATGGTGTTTCTGTTGATGGGCATGTCTTTGTCCTTCTCTTGAATCCCCGGCTAGTCGAGCAGGCGGGGAGGTGTCACGGTTGCGTGTTCGGGCGCGATCGCCTTCGCGCCGTAGGACATGTCGTCCCACGACTCGACCGCGAGACGGCCGGACGCCACCGCGTCGAACTGCTCCTGGGCCCACTCGCGCTTCCGGCGGCGGTCCTCGTTCACCTGCAGGTTTAGACGGGTGAGGACGTCGTAGGCCGCGAAGTCCATCGCGGCGGCCATGAGGCTGCAGGGGATGGTGCCGGCGTCGGGGCAGAGACGGACGGCGGAGGACGTGGCGCACTTCCCGCGCACCATCTCCACCGTCCGCGCGAGGACCTGCTCCACGGGATCGGACGCAAACGGCCCGTCCTCCCTGAAGGCGTCGACCTCGGAACGCGAGAGCGTCGCGAAGAGGTCGTCCTCTGTTGGCTTTCTCCATGCCATGGGGCAGGTCCTCCGGTCGGCTAGGCCTTGGTGCCGACCTTGATGATGCCGGGCTTCGCGGCGTTGGCCGGGGAGCCGACGGTCGCGACGCCGAACCAGAGGTCGCCGTTCACGACCTGGCGGTTGAGCCTCTGGTCGGAGGCGACGACGATGCCGAGGGAGAGGCCGGAGTCCTCGTCCGTCTCGGTGCCGGCCTCCTTGTAGTCGGCGATGACCTGCGGGACGCGGGCCACGAAGCCGACGGACGAATACGGCACGATGAGCGCGCGGGCCGTGAGGCCGGGCAGCACCAGGACCTCGGCGAAGCCGAGTTCCGCGGCGATGCTCTCCGGCGTCGCGGAGAGGTGGCTGGCGTGCATGACCGCCTTCAGGTGCGAGTATTCGGCGCTGTTCACGACGAGGACGGAGCTGGCGGCGTCGAACCAGTCCTTCGCGCCCGAGAGGCCGTCGTAGTGCTCGATCGTCGCCTCCTTCACGTCCGGGAGCTGCACGACCGTGGAGACGGGGATGGACGAACCGTCCAGGGCGTCCTTGATCGCCTTCTTCGCGGCCATGGCGATGCCGGTGCCGCAGCGGTTCGAGAAGAGCTGCTTGACGCGGGAGGCGTTGATGCCCTGGTCGAGGTCGGTGCCGCGCATATCGAAGCCCTGCAGGTAGTGCGTCGCCGTGAGCGTCGCCCATTCGGTGTCGCCGCCGGTGAGGTAGTTGTTGGTGTCGTCGTTGAACGCGAGGGCCGCGCTGACGGTCGAGAGCGGCACCTTCGTGGTCGTGCCGGGCTTGATGTCGATGCCGGGGGCCTCGGCCGAGAAGTCGGTCGGGCCGAGCTTCTTGATGATGTCGAGCGCCGGCTTGATGTTGCCGAAGAGCGCGTCGATCGCCAGGGTGAGGGCGGGGGACTGGATAGCCATTTACTTGATTCCTTTGCTTGTGGTTTCGTGTCAGGGTCAGAACTCGGCGGCGTGTGCCTTGAAGAACGCCGCGCGCTCGGCGGGCGGGAGGGCCGCCATCTGTTCGCGAAGACCGGTTGCCGGGCGCGGGAGCGCGGGCGCCTGGGCGGCACCCTTGTTCAGGACCTTCTGCGGGGCCTGCGCGGGCTGGACGAAGCCGTCGACCATCTTGCGGGCGGCCTCCTTGTTCAGCAGGTAGGCGCTCTTCAGCGCATCCTTGTTGCAGACAGCCTCGTGCTTCTCGGCGAAGGCCTCGGCCTCGGCCTCCTCCTTCTCCTTGTTCAGCGCGACCTCGTTGTCCTTGAGGGCCTTGACGGCGGCGAACACGTCTTCATCGGACGCGTCCG